>DATBML010000050.1:0-15009 GCA_036554885.1 Desulfuromonadales bacterium | reverse complement strand
CAGTTGTATGCCGAGGTGGTCAAGGGAAGTTCCTTGCGGGGAGAGGGAGAGAGCCTTTATCGCCATTACGATTTCGCCGACGCAAGCGTTGCCTCCCTGGCACAGCGCAATGTGGTCGATGCCTTGTTGATCGTCATCCTCAATGGCGTGGAGCGCCAGGATAAGCGGTGGGATCGCCGGCATCTCAGCTATCTGCAGGCCGATTTCAACGACATAGTGGCAACCGCCGCCGTGGTTCTCCCGTCCGGCGAAATCATCTGGGAGTATCCCGGCACTGGCGATGAAGAGTTTCTGGCCATGCAGTATCCCGACTTTGATGAGGCTTTCTACAACACCACTGACCAGGTCAGGGTCAAATACATCACCTCGGCCGGCCTGGAGCGGACCTTGGAAGAGCAGGAGAGTGGGGTGTTCGGCAAGAGCGAATTCTCGCGTCGTTACCTGAGATTGTTTTCCGTTATTGCCGCTGAACTGAAACCCGGCCTGCAAAATCCGTTCAAGGCGAAGGAATCATCCTCCTCCGTCTTAAACGGCAAGTAGTCATGAGCTGCAACTTTGTCTGACGGGGAGATGGCAAGAGCTTTTATCCTTGCTGTCTCCCTTTTTTCGCATTTTTCATCGAATAATGGATTGACATGGCAAGGTAAAGGGAGTACATAGTTAATTGTTTTCGAGGAAGCCTCTCCACCCACGTATAAGTCTGAACCCGGTCCTTTCGGTCAATCATCCTCATACGAAATTGAACAACGCAATTAAGCTTGAATTGTTTGCCGGGCGGAACTGCGGCTGAGAGGCATCACCGTACCGTGGCATCCTTGAGAAGGAAAATCCTTCCGCCGCTTCATTCCCATGCGCCCCATTCCCTGACCATAAAAGAAAATTTTTTAAAAAGTGAGCAACGTGAAACAACAAGCTTGTCTGACTGGCAGTGCGGGCCGCCGTCCTGAGCATTGACTGGGCCTTTTGCAATGCCGGAGTACGGCTGAGGAGAAACCATGAACCTGAAAGAACTCAAAGAGAAGAAAATCACCGAGCTGACGGCTATTGGGAAGGAACTCAAGGTCGAAGGCGCTTCCGGCATGCGCAAGCAGGATCTCATCTTCGCCATCCTCAATGCGACCGCCGAAAAGAACGGCGCCATATTCGGTGAAGGGGTGCTGGAAATTCTCCCGGATGGCTTCGGTTTTTTACGGGCGCCCGATGCGAACTATCTCCCCGGTCCTGACGATATCTACGTCTCTCCCTCGCAGATCCGCCGCTTCAATCTGCGCACCGGCGATACTGTTTCCGGGCAGATCCGACCGCCGAAGGAAGGGGAGCGCTATTTCGCCCTGCTCAAGGTTTCCGAGGTCAACTTCGAAGACCCGGCGGTGGCACGCGATAAAACCCTTTTCGACAACCTTACCCCACTCTATCCGCAGGAGCGGATCATCCTCGAGACGCTCCACGACAACCTGCCGATGCGGGTAATGGACCTGGCTACCCCTATCGGCAAGGGGCAGCGCGGACTGATTGTCGCACCGCCGCGCACCGGCAAGACGATGCTGTTGCAGAATATCGCCAATTCAATTACAACCAATCACCCCGAGGTCTATCTCATCGTGCTGCTGATCGATGAGCGCCCCGAAGAGGTGACCGACATGCAGCGCAGCGTCAAGGGCGAAGTCATTTCCTCGACCTTCGACGAGCCGGCTACCCGACACGTGCAGGTCGCCGAGATGGTCATTGAGAAGGCCAAGCGGCTTGTGGAGCACAAGCGTGACGTGGTGATCCTGCTCGATTCGATCACTCGCCTGGCCCGCGCCTACAACACCGTCGTCCCTCCCTCCGGCAAGATTCTCTCCGGCGGTGTCGATTCCAATGCCCTGCACAAGCCGAAGCGCTTCTTCGGCGCGGCCCGCAACATCGAGGAAGGGGGGAGCCTGACCATCATCGCTACCGCCCTGGTCGACACCGGCAGCAAGATGGACGAGGTCATCTTCGAGGAGTTCAAGGGGACGGGCAACATGGAACTCCATCTCGACCGTCGTCTGGTCGACAAGCGCACCTTCCCCGCCATCGACATCAACAAGTCGGGAACCCGCCGCGAGGAGTTGCTCCTCGATCAGACCAGCCTGCAGCGCATCTGGCTGCTGCGCAAGGTCCTTTCCTCGATGAATGTGGTCGACAGCATGGAGTTTCTGCTTGAAAAACTTGGCGAAACCAAGAGCAATCAAGGCTTTCTCGACTCCATGAACCGGTAGCGGCTCCGCGGCAGAAAATGCTTGCGGTAAGCTGGGAAAACTGATATTTTTCGCCATTCGTACATCCCACAACAGCCTGTACCAGCCAGGCGCAAGGAGACAAGACAATGAAAGAAGGCATCCACCCCAAATACGAGGCCGTCACGGTCAAGTGCCACTGCGGCAACACCTTTGAGACCCGATCGACGCGGAAGGGGGGCGAAATCAGCACCGAAATCTGCTCCTCCTGTCACCCCTTCTTTACCGGCAAGCAGAAGCTGATCGACACCGCCGGTCGTATCGAGCGCTTCCGCAAAAAGTACGGCAACAGCAAATAATGCCGCAGACGGCCCTGCGGGGCCGTCGCTTTTTCTGGGGCTTCGGAGAAGCTTTCCGTCTGTGCCTGGGCTCCCGGTGGTTCTGTGCTACCCGTGGCCAGTCGGGGCAGGGAGACGCCTAAGGGGACCATGCTCGTCCAGCTCTTGACCCATACCCCGGAACCTGAGCAGGTCGTCGCCGCTGCGGCCCGTCTCTGCTACTCCGCAGCTACCGTTGACCAGCTTCTGGAAAAAAGCCGCGCCGACCGGGAGGCGCTGCTCCGGAAGATTCTTTCTCTGGGCCATCATTCCGTCCTCGAGCACGTCTCTTTCTCTTTCGGCGTAGAGGGGATCAGCCGGGCCTGCTCGCATCAACTGGTCCGCCACCGTTTGGCGTCCTATTCCCAGCAGAGCCAGCGCTACGTTTCCCACAAGGAGCGTTTCGCGGCCGTGACACCGCCGTCTATCGCCGACCGGCCCGAGTTGGCCTCCCGCTATGCTGCCCTCCTTGATGAGATTCACGGAACCTACCAGGAACTGCTGGCGGCAGGGATTCCAGCGGAGGATGCCCGTTTCATCCTGCCCAACGCCGCTGAAACCAAGATCGTTGTAACCATGAACGCCCGGGAGCTTCACCATTTTTTCAACCTGCGCTGTTGCCGCCGGGCGCAGTGGGAGATCCGCGCTATGGCAAGGGAGATGCTGCGGCTGGTCCGTCGGGCGGCGCCGATGCTTTTCGCCACGGCGGGGCCCGGCTGCCTGCGGGGGAGCTGCCCCGAGGGGGCGATGAGCTGCGGGGCGATGGCCGAGGTCCGTAAGGAATACGCGGAATTGTCGTAGGGACGGATTGCGTCCGCCCTGGGCGCAGGCAATGCGCCCCAACCTTGGATAAGCCATTGATGTTCAAAAAGCTAGAAGAAGTCGTCGACCGTTTTCGCGAAGTCGAGGGCCTGCTTTCTGACCCCGCCGTGGTGGGGAACCAGGAGAAGTTCCGCTCCCTGACCAGGGAGCACGCCGAACTCTCGGAGATCGTCGAGACCTACGGCTGCTACCGGAAAGTTTGCGACGACCTCGAGGGAAACCGCGACCTGCTCCGCGATGCCGACCCCGAGGTGCGCGAGATGGCGCGGCTGGAGATCCCGGAGCTGGAGAGCCAACAGGAAGCACTCTCCCGGCAGCTTACCCTGCTGCTGCTGCCGAAGGACCCTAACGACGAAAAAAATATCATCCTCGAGATCCGCGCCGGCACCGGCGGCGAGGAGGCGGCGCTTTTTGCGGCCGACCTCTTCCGTATGTATTCACGTTACGCCGAGCGGAAAAACTGGCGGGTAGAGATCATGAGCGCCTCCGAGTCCGATGCCGGCGGCTTCAAGGAAATCATCGCCCTGGTCAGCGGCCAACGGGTCTATTCCCGGCTCAAATTCGAAAGCGGCACCCACCGGGTACAGCGGGTGCCGGAAACCGAGGCCCAGGGGCGCATCCATACCTCGGCCTGTACGGTCGCCGTACTGCCCGAGGCCGACGACGTCGATCTCGATATCGATCCCACCGATTTGCGCATCGACGTCTACCGGGCTTCCGGGGCCGGCGGCCAGCATGTCAACAAGACAGAATCGGCTGTGCGGGTCACCCATATCCCGACCGGCGTGGTGGTTGCCTGTCAGGACGAGAAATCGCAGCATAAGAACAAGGCCAAGGCCCTCAAGATCCTCAAGTCCCGCATCCTCGACAGCCTGCAAGCGGAACAGCAGGCGAAGATGGCCGCCGACCGCAAGAGCCAGGTTGGCAGCGGGGACCGTAGCGAACGGATTCGCACCTACAATTTTCCCCAGGGGCGTTGTACCGACCATCGTATCGGCCTGACCCTCTATCGCCTGGAGAGCATCATGCAGGGAGATATCGATGAAATCGTCGATGCCCTGAACGCCGATTTCCAGGCCGGGTCTCTCGCCGGCCAGGAGGATTGAGGTTGGCCGAGACCTGGACGGTCCTCAAGGTTCTACAGTGGACCGCAGATTACCTGTCGCAGAAGGGCGTCGAGAACGGACGGCGGGATGCCGAACTGCTGCTGTGTGCTACGCTCGACCTCGACAGGGTAGGGCTCTACCTCAACTACGACCGCCCTCTCACCCCGGCAGAACTTGCCGCCTTTCGCGAGCGGGTCGGCCGCCGCGCCCGGCGCGAGCCTTTGCAGCATATTCTGGGCCGGACCGAATTCTGGTCCCTCTCTTTTTTTGTCACGCCGGCGGTTCTGATTCCGCGGGCAGACACCGAAGTGCTGGTGGAGGAGGCGCTGAAGCGGGCAGCTGGCTCCTGTTCGATCCTCGATGTCGGCACGGGCAGCGGCGCCATTGCCATCGCCCTGGCTCACGATTTGCCGGCGGCGACGGTGACGGCGGTGGATGTTTCGGCCGAGGCGCTGGCGGTGGCGGCGGAAAACGCCCGCAGCAATGGTGTCGAAGGGCGGGTTCGCTTCCTGCTGGCGGATATGGGAGCGCTTCCTGACGGTCCTTACGACCTGATTGTCGCCAACCCACCCTATGTTGCCGAGGGAGATTTGGCCGAGTTGATGCCCGAGGTGCGCGACTTCGAACCGCATCTCGCCCTGAGTGGCGGCCGGGACGGCCTCGACTGCTACCGGCGCCTGCTGCCGGCCGCCGCCGGCTGCCTCAAACCCGGCGGCTGGCTGCTGCTGGAGGTCGGCTGCGGGCAAGCGTTGCAGGTCACCGAGTTATTTCAGGCCACTGGCTTCGCAGAGACCTTTACGACGCGCGACCTGGCCGCCATCGAGCGGGTAGTCGGCGGACGGCTGGCGTAGGGGCGCTTTGCATGCGCCCTGGGCGGACGCCGTCCGCCCCTACACATGCATGATGAATGAGGTCACTCCTTGGACAAACTGATCATCAAAGGCGGCAGAAAGCTCTCCGGCGAAATCAGCGTCAGCGGCTCGAAGAACGCTGCGCTTCCGGTCTTCATTTCCACCCTGCTGGCTCCCGGCGTGAACGAAATCCAAAACGTTCCGTTCCTGCGCGACATCAATACCACCATCAAGGTTCTCGAATCCTTGGGCGCCGTCATCGAGGGCCGGGGGCACGTCGTGCGCATCGACACCTCCGGAGTCGACAACCACGAGGCGACCTACGACCTGGTAAAGACCATGCGCGCCTCGGTGCTGGTGCTGGGACCGCTGCTTGCCCGCTTCGGCCGGGCGAGGGTGTCGCTGCCCGGCGGCTGCGCCATCGGTGCCCGCCCGATCAACCTGCATCTCAAGGGGTTGGCGGCGCTGGGCGCGGAGATCAACCTGACCCACGGCTACGTCGAGGCGAAGGCAAAACGGCTGAAGGGTGCCCGCATCAACTTCGACATCTCCACCGTCGGCGGTACCGAGCAGTTGTTGATGGCGGCGGCCATGGCCAAGGGGGAAACCATCCTGGAGAATGCCGCCCGCGAGCCGGAGATCGCCGAGCTGGCAGAGGTGCTGAGCAAGATGGGTGCGCAAATAGAGGGTGCCGGCACCGATACCATCCGGATCAACGGTGTCGAGCAACTGCAGCCGGTCACCCACGCGGTGATGCCGGACCGGATCGAGGCAGGGACCTTCATGATTGCCGCTTCCATCACTGGCGGCGACATCCGCATTCGCAACATGCGCCTGGAGCATCTCGATGCCCTGGTCTTCAAGCTTCAGGATGCCGGCGTGGAGATCACCAATCGGGACAACATCGTGCGGGTCAAGGGACCGAGACGGATCAACGCCGTCAACATCAAGACCCGCCCCTACCCGGGCTTTCCCACCGACATGCAGGCGCAGTTCATGACCTTGATGTGTCTGGCCGACGGCGCCAGCGTCATTTCCGAGAACATTTTCGAGAACCGCTTCATGCATGTCGCCGAACTGCTGCGCTTCGGCGCCGATATCGTCGTCGAAGGTAATGCCGCGACGGTCAAAGGAGTGAAAAAGCTCTCCGGAGCACCGGTCATGGCGACCGACCTGCGCGCCAGTGCCTCGCTGATTCTCGCCGGCCTGGCGGCGAACAACACCACGGAAGTGTCGCGCATCTACCACCTCGACCGGGGTTACGAGCGGATCGAGGAGAAGCTCAAGGCCCTCGGCGCGGACATCGAGCGGGTCCACGAACCGATGTAAGGGCGCATTGCCTGCGCCCCGGGCAGACGCAGTCTGCCTCTACAGGAATTATTAATATGAGCGATTACATCACCTTCGCCCTCCCCAAGGGGCGCATCATGCAGGATTCGATGGCGCTGTTTGCCAGGATCGGCATTACCTGTCCGGAGATGGAGGGGGAGAGCCGTAAACTGGTCTTCGAAAACCGCGAAAGCAAATTTCGCTTCATGGCGGTGCGTGCTACCGACGTACCCACCTACGTCGAGTATGGCTGTGCCGACCTCGGGGTGGTCGGCAAGGATACCCTGCTCGAACAGGGCAAGGATCTCTACGAGCCCCTCGACCTGAAGTTCGGCTACTGCCGCATGGTGGTGGCGGAGCCGGTGGAGCTGCGACGCGAGGACGATCCCGCCAACTGGTCGAATATCCGTGTGGCGACCAAGTACCCCAACGTCACCGAACGTTTCTTTGCCGCCAAGGGGATACAGGTAGAAATCATCAAGCTGTACGGCTCGATCGAACTCGCCCCGCTGGTAGGACTTTCGGAGCGGATCGTCGACCTCGTCTCGACCGGCGCCACCCTGCGGGAGAACGGTATGGCCGAGGTGGAAACCATTGCCGAGATCACCAGCCGACTGATCGTCAACCGGGCCAGCCTCAAGACCAAGCATCGGCGTATCACCGAAATCATCGAGGGGTTGGAGAAGGTTGTAGCCGAGGGCCGGTAGGGGCTATTCTTAATTGTCCCTGCACCAACACGTCAAAGGTAATGTCATGATTCAGTTGCTTCGCTATTCCGAGCCGGGATTCGAGCAGACATTCCGCGCCATCGTCGAGCGCCGTGAGAACATCCCCGAAGGTGTCGAGGCGACAGTTTCGTCGATCATCGCCGACGTGCGCCGGCGCGGTGATGCCGCCCTCTTCGAATATACGGAAAAGTTCGACCGGCTGCAGTTGACCGCGGCGACCATGCAGGTCACTCCGGAAGAGATCGACCGGGCACTGGCGGCGATCAGCCAGCAGTCTCTCGACGCCCTGAAGTTGGCGGCGACCCGTATCGCCGACTACCACCGCAAGCAGAAGACCGAGACCTGGCTTTCTACCGACGAGACGGATATCCTGCTCGGACAGATGGTCCGGCCGCTGGACCGGGTCGGCATCTACGTCCCCGGCGGCAAGGCCGCCTACCCCTCATCGGTGTTGATGAACGCGGTCCCGGCCAGGGTGGCGGGGGTAGCCGAGGTGATCATGGTCGTGCCGATGCCCGGCGGCGAGGTCAATCCCCATGTTCTGGCGGCGGCGCATCTGGCCGGGGTCGACCGCATCTTCAAGGTCGGCGGCGCCCAGGCCGTGGCGGCGCTCGCCTACGGCACCGAGACTATCCCGAGGGTCGACAAGATCACCGGCCCGGGCAACATCTACGTCGCCACCGCCAAGAAGATGGTCTTCGGCCAGGTCGACATCGACATGATCGCGGGTCCCAGCGAGATACTGGTGATCAACGACGGCAGCGGCGAAGCGGCGCACATCGCCGCCGATCTGCTCTCGCAGGCCGAGCATGATGAACTCGCCTCGTCGGTGCTCGTCACCACCGACGAAAAGATGGCGCAAGCCGTGCAAAACCAGGTCGAAGAGCAACTCGGCCGCCTTTCGCGTCAGGCCATCGCACGGCAGTCGATCGACCGTTTCGGAGCGATCGTCCTGGCCCGCGACCTGGAGGAGGCGATCGCCTTTTCCAATCGCATCGCCCCCGAACACCTGGAACTGGCGGTTGCCAATCCCTTCGAAATTCTGCCGCTGATCCGCCACGCCGGGGCGATCTTCATGGGCCACCACACCCCTGAAGCGGCTGGCGATTACCTGGCCGGACCAAATCATACGCTCCCTACCGGCGGCACCGCCCGCTTCTTCTCGCCGCTGGGGGTTGACGACTTCGTCAAGAAGTCGAGCCTCGTCTCCTTCTCTCGCCAAGGACTGGAGCGGCTCGGCCGTGATATCATTCATATCGCCGAACTGGAAGGGCTGGAAGCCCATGCCCGTTCCGTTGCCATTCGACTCAAAGACTGAGGGAGGTCTGCTGTGAGCCGTACCGCCATCATCGACCGTAACACTGCCGAGACCAATTTCCACCTCAAGCTGGTGCTGGACGGTTCGGGCCAGGGCGACATTTCGACCGCTGTCCCGTTTATGGATCACATGCTCACTCACGTGACCCGGCACGGCTTCTTCGACCTGACGGTGCGGGGAACCGGCGACACGTTCATCGACGACCACCATACCGTCGAGGATCTCGGCATCTGTCTCGGTAAGGCGTTTCGCATGGCGCTGGCCGACAAGTCGGGCATCCGTCGCTACGGCCAGGGGAGCATGCCGATGCACGAGGCGCTGGTTTCGGTCAATATAGACTTCTCCGGACGCCCCTTCCTGGTCTACAACGTTGATATTCCCAAGACCAAGGTGGGTAACTTCGACACCGAGCTGGTGGAGGAGTTCTGCGTGGCCTTCTGCAACCACGCCGGCGCCAACCTGCACGTGAACCTGCACTACGGCAGCAACCTGCATCACATCATCGAGGCAATTTTCAAGTCTCTCGGCCGTGCACTCGATGATGCCACCCAGCTTGACCCGCGGGTGCGCGGGGTGCTCTCGACCAAGGGGAGCCTGGACTGACAGCAATGATTACCATTATCGACTACGGCATGGGCAATCTGCGCAGCGTCCAGAAGGGGTTCGAGCGCCTGGGTTTCACGGCCAGGGTTACTTCGAATCCCGGCGAGGTGGAGCATGCCGGAAAACTGGTCCTCCCCGGCGTCGGGGCGTTTCGCGACTGTATGAACAACCTGCGTACGGGTGGCTTTGTCGAGCCGATCAAGCGGCATATCGAGAGCGGCCGGCCTTTCCTCGGTATCTGCCTCGGGCTGCAGCTGCTCTTCACCGAGAGCGAAGAATTCGGCCGCCATCATGGACTCGGCATCATCCCCGGCCGGGTGGTGCGCTTTCCGGCCGGAATGCGCCAGGAGGGCGAGGAGCTCAAGGTGCCGCACATGGGCTGGAACCAGATTGCCCTTCGCCGTCGGGCTCCCATTTTCAAGGGCGTGGCAGACGGCGCAGCGGTCTATTTTGTCCACTCCTACTACGTCGTCCCCGAGGACGAGGGGGTGGTGGCGACGGTCACCGACTACGGCATTCCCTTCTGTTCAAGCATCTGGCGGGAAAACGTCATGGCGACCCAGTTCCACCCCGAGAAGAGCCAGCAGGTGGGGCTGACCATCCTGAAAAATTTCGGTGATATGTAGGGGCGCATTGCATGCGCCCAGGGCGGACGCAGTCCACCCCTACAAAGGAAGGTTATACATGCTTGTTATTCCGGCAATCGATCTGAAAGAAGGGCGCTGCGTCCGGCTGGAGCAGGGTCTGATGGAAAGGGATACCGTCTACTCGGACGACCCCGCCGCCCAGGCGCGAAGCTGGCAGGAGCAGGGGGGGGAACTTCTGCACATCGTCGATCTGGACGGCGCTTTTGCCGGCGTTCCGCGCAATCGGGAGGCGATTGCCGCCATTGTCCGGGCCATCGACATTCCGACCGAACTGGGTGGCGGCATCCGCGATCTGGCCACTATCGAGGCCTATCTTGAGTTGGGAGTGGGACGGGTGATCCTCGGTACTGTCGCCAAGGAGAACCCGCATCTGGTGGCCGAGGCGTGCCGCCTCTTTCCCGGCAGAATCGTCGTCGGTATCGATGCCAGGGACGGCCTTGTTGCCGTGCGCGGCTGGGCCGATGTCACCGAGAAGAAGGCCAGCGATCTGGCGAAGGAGATGGAAGGCTTCGGCGTTTCGGCGATCATCTACACCGACATCGCCCGCGACGGCATGCTGCAGGGACCGAACCTCGAGGCGACGCAGCTTCTCGCCGAGTCGATCACGATTCCTGTCATCGCCTCCGGCGGCGTCTCCAGCCTCAAAGACATCGAGAACCTGCTGGCCATCGAGGCTTCCGGCGTGGTCGGGGTGATCACCGGCAAGGCGATCTACACCGGCGCGCTCGATCTGCGGGAAGCGGTGGCGCTGACGAAAAAAGGGAAATCATGCTGACCAGGCGCATTATCCCCTGCCTCGACGTCAAGGACGGCCGCGTCGTCAAGGGTGTCCAGTTCGTAGGCCTGCGCGACGCCGGCGACCCGGTGGAAGCCGCCGAGGCCTACGATGCCCAGGGGGCCGATGAGCTTACCTTTCTCGATATCACCGCCTCGCACGAGAAGCGCGGGATCATCCTCGACGTCGTCGCCCGCACCGCCGAGCGGGTCTTCATGCCACTCACCGTCGGTGGCGGGGTGCGGGAGATCGCCGACATCCGCAACCTGCTCAATGCCGGAGCCGACAAGGTGTCGATCAACACCGCCGCTGTTCACCGGCCCGAATTCGTGCGGGAGGCGGCCGAGCGTTTCGGCTCCCAGTGCATCGTGGTGGCGATCGACGCCCGCCGAGTGCCGGGCAGCGACCCCCTGGCCTGGGAAGTGTATACCCACGGTGGCCGCAATCCGACCGGCATCGACGCCGTCGAGTGGGCGGCGCGGATGGAGAATTTCGGCGCCGGGGAGATCCTGCTTACCTCCATGGACAAGGACGGCACCAAAGATGGCTACGACATCGAGCTGACCCGGGCCATCAGCGATCGCGTCCGGATACCGGTCATCGCTTCAGGCGGCGTCGGCAACCTTGAGCACATCCACCAGGGGCTGACCGCCGGCGGGGCGAGCGCCGCCCTGGCGGCAAGCATCTTCCATTTCCGCGAGTATACAATCCGGGAATGCAAAGAATACCTTCAGGAGCGAGGCGTCCCTGTACGCATTTAAATGTAGGGGCGCGGCATGCTGCGCCCACCTCCGGCACGGTTGAAAAGCGGGTGCAGCACGCTGCGCCCCTACACGGAGAACAGATGTCCCTTATTGATCAGCTCAAATTCGACCAGAACGGCCTGATCCCCGCCATCACCCGCGACGCGGCGAGCGGCGAGGTGCTGATGATGGCCTTCATGAACGCGGAGGCCGTCGAGCGAACCCTGCAGACCGGTAAAGTCCACTATTATTCGCGCTCGCGGCGCCAGCTCTGGATGAAGGGGGAGAGTTCGGGGCATGTTCAGACGGTGCGGGAAATTCGCTTCGACTGTGACGCCGACTGCCTGCTGTTGAGCGTCGAACAGGCCGGGGCTGCCTGCCATACCGGGCATCGTTCCTGTTTCTACCGGGTATGGGATGAACAGGGCGTGCGCAGCGAGGGAGAAAGGCTGGTCGACCCGGCTACCGTCTACGGTCGCACCGACGTGCTCGATGCCGTCTACCACGTCATCCAGGAGCGTCGGCAGAATCCGACGGAGAAATCCTACGTCGCCTCGCTGTTTGCCAAGGGCCTCGACAAGATTCTCGGCAAGATCGGCGAGGAGGCGACCGAAGCAGCCGTGGCCGGCAAAGGGGGGGACCCGGAAGAGGTGGTCTATGAGGTGGCCGACCTGTTTTTCCATACCTTGGTCCTGCTCGGCTACTACGACCTGCCGCCGGAGCGGATCTATGCCGAATTGCGCCGGCGTTTCGGCATTTCCGGGATTGCCGAGAAGGAAGGTCGCGGCAAATAGGAGCTTGCGCCTCTGTAGAAATCGTTATAATATGTTCATTTCGCAAGAGAAGGGCACCGGTCGACCGGTTGCCCTGTTTGCGTTTTCCCTTTCCAGCTGCGCCGAGGGCGATGACCGATGAATCTTAACGAGCAGTTGATCGAAGCAATGAAGACGGCCATGAGGGCCAAGGATTCCCTGCGCCTGAACGCCATTCGTCTGATCCGGACGGCGATCAAGAACCGCGAGATCGACGAGCGTCGCGAGCTGGACGACCAGGAGGTGATTGGCGTCCTTTCCACCCTCGTGAAGCAGAGAAAGGAGTCGGCCCAGGTCTACCGGGAAGGCGGGCGACCCGAGCTGGCTGAAAAGGAGGAACAGGAACTGGCGATTATCCAGGAATTCCTGCCGACGCAGCTCGGCGAGGAGGAAATCCGCGCCGTCATCGAGGCGGCAGTGAACGAAACCGGAGCCGCTTCGATGAAGGACATGGGGAGGGTGATGAAGGTCGTTACCGGCAAAACGCTCGGCCGGGCCGATGGTCGCCTGGTCAGCGAACTGGTGAAGGCCCGGCTCTCCGCCTGAGGCGGCACGCCGGCCAAGACAGGGCAGGGATCGAATATGAACGTGGTCGACATCACTATCCTGGTGGTTCTGGCGGTTTTTCTTGTCAAGGGAGTGGTGCGCGGGCTGCTGAAAGAGCTCTGCTCGCTGGTCGGGCTGCTCGGCGGCGCAGTGCTGGCCTTCAGCTATCATGCGTCCCTGGCGGACCTGCTGGTGCAGAGCCTGCGATTTTCCCCCTCAGTTGCGGTGGTGACGGCGTTCCTGGCGCTCTTCCTGACGACGATCCTTTTCTTTGCCGTTCTCGGGCATCTGTTGTCGAAATTTGTCAATCTGCTCTTCCTTGGCGGGCTCAACCGTCTGGCGGGAGGTTTCTTCGGCCTGGCCCAGGGGGTGGTACTGCTGGCGGTGGCCCTTTTTGCACTATCCCTGAGTCCGCTGCCCGGATTTCTTCAGCCGGTGTTCAAGCGTTCCGAACTGGCCCCGCCGTTCATCCACCTGGGAGAGGCGACTTACCATGGAAGTTGCCGTGTACTCCCGCTGGGTCGAACAGATGCGCCGCATTCGGCCATGACGGCAAGATGATCGAAGAGACCCTGCGGGTTCTGGAATACGACAAGATCAGGCAGTTGCTTGCCGGGTTCACCGTCACCACGCCGGGACGGGAGCAGGCGCTTGCCCTGCTGCCGCAAATGACGGCCGACGAGGTGGCGGCTTCGCTGGCGGCCATAAGTGAAATGGTTGCACAGACGGCAGAGCAGGGGAGTCCGCCGGTCGGCGGCTGTTGCGACCTGCGCGGACCCTTGCGCCAGTTGCGGGCCGAAGGGAGCTGGCTGCCGCCGGAAACCCTTCTGGGAGTACTCGCCAGCATCGAGGCGGCAGATGCCTGCCGGCGCTATTTTCTTGGGCGCGAACGAGCTCCGCATCTGAGCGGGCTGGCTGCCGGACTTGTTTCTCTGAGGGAACTGGGGCGAAGCCTGCGGGCGAGTATCGGCCCGCGTGGCGAGATGCTCGACAGTGCCTCCTTCGAACTTGGGGAACTGCGGCACGGCATCCAGCAACTGCGCGGCCGGATCAAGCGGCTGCTCGAAGCGCTTCTAGCCTCGGATGCATTGGCCGGGGTCTTTCAGGAACGGATCATCACCGAGCGCAGCGGCCGTTACGTGGTGCCGGTGCGAGCCGATCACCGTGGCCAACTCAAGGGATTCGTCCATGACGAGTCGGCCAGCGGCCAGACCCTGTTCCTGGAGCCGTCCTCTGTTCTCGAACGCAACAACGAGCTGCAGACTCTACAGAGGGAAGAGAAGCGCGAAGAAGAACGGATTCTGCGGCGCCTCTCGGCGGTGGTAAGGCAGCAGGCCGAAGAGTTGCGTGGCAATCAGGAAATCCTGGCCCGCCTCGATTTCATTGCGGCGGCCGCCAGGTTCTCCCGGGCCGTCGATGGGGTGGCGCCGCGTCTGGCGGCGGAACCGGTAGCCAAGCTCAAGGCGGCCCGCCATCCGCTGCTGCTGTTCCACGCCGACGGGACCCCCCGGCAGGAAGGGGCGATGCCGGTCGATCTGCTGCTCGGGGAAGGGATCGATACGCTGGTGGTGAGCGGCCCCAACACTGGCGGCAAGACCGTTGCCCTGAAGACGGCGGGCCTGCTGGTGCTGATGGTCCGCTCGGGGCTGCATGTCCCCTGTCACCCCGACAGCCGGGTCCATCTGTTTGGCAAGATCTTTGCCGACATCGGCGACGAGCAGAGCATCGAGGCGAACCTGTCGACGTTTTCCGGGCACCTGGTCCGCATCAGGCGCATCCTGGAGGCGGCGGACGGTGATTCCCTGGTGCTGCTCGACGAGATCGGTACCGGCACCGACCCGGCCGAAGGCGCGGCGTTGGCGCTCGCCGTTCTCGACTCATTGCGCGGTCGCGGGACCCGGACGATTGTCACCACCCACCTGAACCTGGTCAAGAGCTACGCCCACCTGCGGGGAGGTGTGGAAAATGCGGCCGTAGAGTTCGACGCACTCACCCTGGCGCCGACCTACCGGTTGCATTACGGGATTCCGGGAGCGAGCAGTGCCTTCACCATTGCGCGGCGCCTCGGCCTGTCGGAGGAGGTGCTGGCGGGGGCCGGCCGCTACCTGGGTGAGGGGGAGAGGGAAGGGTTGGAACTGCTCGAAGAGCTCA
>DATBML010000047.1:0-2039 GCA_036554885.1 Desulfuromonadales bacterium | reverse complement strand
CGTGGCGATGCGGCAAGGTGCGCAGGGCGCCGGTCTCGTCGAACAGTTCCCGCCATTGCGGAAAGAGCGAACGCATATCCTCCCGGACGAACTCCGGGTGGGTGGCGAGGAAGGAATCGACCACCCCGGTCGTCTCCTCCGGTGTGAGGGTACAGAGGGAGTAGAGCAGGACCCCGCCGGGCCGGAGCAGGCCGGCGACGTTGTCGAGAAGTCTCTGCTGCAGGGTGGCCATCTGCCGGATTTCGGCCTCCGTGCGCCGCCAGCGGGTCTCCGGATTGCGCCGCAGCACCCCCAGGCCGCTGCAGGGGGCATCGACCAGCACCCGGTCGAAGCTGTCGGGAGGGAGGAAATCGGGCGGCGTCGTCAGGTCCCAGCAGCGTGTCTCGATGCCGGCGCAGTGCAGGCGCCGGGCTCCCTCCGCGACCAGGGCCACCCGCTTCGGGTGGATGTCCAGGGCCAGGATGCGCGCGCGGCCCTCGGTCAGGGCGGCAATTTCCGTCGTCTTGCCGCCCGGGGCGGCGCAGGCATCGAGAATCCGCTCTCCCGGCAGCGGCGCCAGCAGGTGCGGAATCAGCATGCTCGCCTCGTCCTGTACCTGGAACCACCCTTCGGCACTCCCCGGCAGGGAATCTCTGCCGCGCGCGGTGACGGTCACCCCCTCGGGGGCAAAGCAGGTGGGAACGGCGTGATGCCCCGACTTCTCGAGCACATCGAGGTATGCGGTCCGGCTGGTCCGCAGGGTATTGACCCGCAGCGTGAAGGGGGCTTGCTGGCGCAGGGCATCGGCCAGGGCGAACGCTTCCTCGCGGCCGAGCTCCGTCAACCAGCGCCTGGCCAGCCACCCCGGCAGGGATAAGGCATGTTCCAGGTGCTCCTGCGGCGAGGTCGCCGGGTCCGGCCAGACGACCGACGCCTGCCCCCGGATCAGGGCACGCAGGACGGCGTTGATGAAACCGGTCGCGCGCGCCAGCCCGGCCCGGCGGGCCGTCTCGACCGTTTCGTCGACGGCGGCAGGCGCCGGCACCCGGTCGAGGAACAGCAGCTGATAGGCCCCCAGACGCAGCAGGTTGAGGACCTTGGGTTCGACCTTCGCCAGCGGCTGGCTGCAAAAACGCGCCAGAGCGAAGTCGAGCGGGCCGCGCTGGCGCAGCACCCCGTAAACCAGCTCCGTCAACAGGCCGCGGTCGCGGGGATCCATCTCCCGCTCGCGCACCAGCACGGCATCGAGGGCAAGGTCGGAAAAGGCTCCCGTCTCCACCCGGTTAAGGATGTCGAAGGCGATGCGACGTGGGTCGGCAGATTTCAAGGACCAGTCCTTTCGGAGGGCAGAAACAGGTAGAGACGCCCCGGCGGGGCGTCTCTACGGAGGCGGGCGGCAGTCGGCCTCATCCGATCGTCATGCTCTCCAGGCGGCGCACCCGCTCCTCGACCGGCGGGTGGGTGGAGAAGAGGGCCTTGAGGCCGTGGCCGCGCAGGGGGTTGACGATGAACATGTGGGCGGTCGCTTCGTTCGTCTGCGGCATCGGCCGCCGGGTGTTGGCCGCCTCGAGCTTGCGCAGGGCGCTGGCGAGATAGAAGGGATTGCCGCACATCTGCGCCCCGCCCTTGTCCGCTTCGTACTCGCGTGAGCGGGAAATCGCCATCTGCACCAGCATGGCAGCAATCGGGGCGAAGATCATCATCAGGATGAGGCCGATCGGGTTGCTGTCCTCGTCGTCGCGGCCGCCGCCGAAGATCATCGCCCACTGGGCCATGTGGGCGAGGTAGGCGATGGCGCCGGCGATGGTGGCGGCCACCGAGCCAATGAGGATGTCCCGATGCTTGACATGGCTCATTTCGTGGGCCATGACCCCCAGCAGCTCCTCGCGGCTGAGTATCTGCAGGATCCCTTCGGTAGCGGCCACCGCGGCGTGCTGCGGATTGCGGCCGGTGGCGAAGGCGTTGGGGGTGGGCTGCGGCAGGATGTAGACCTTGGGCATCGGCAGTTTGTTCCGCTGACAGAGTTCCTGCACCACGTCGTAAAGAGGGCCGTCCGCAAC
>DATBML010000034.1:0-2350 GCA_036554885.1 Desulfuromonadales bacterium | reverse complement strand
CTGCCGCAGTTCGGAGCGCCGACCGACCTGCCGGTGACCGGGGACTGGACCGGCAGCGGGATGACTCGCATCGGCGTTTTCCGACCGCAGACGGGTCAGTGGTTCCTCGACCTCGATGGCGACGGCGCCTGGGACGGCTGCGGGGTCGACGGCTGTCTGCCGCAGTTCGGGGCAACGGCGGACCGGCCGATCGCCGGTGACTGGAGCTTCGCCACGACCTGGCCGCAGCTTTCTCTGGTCAGGATCGCATCCGGATTCGTCGAGCCAGTGCATCTCACCCATGCCGGAGACGGCAGCGGCCGGCTGTTCGTGGTCGAGCGGTCCGGACGCATCTGGATTATCCGCAACGGGGCGGTCCTGCCGGTCGTGTTTCTTGATCTCACGCCGATGGTGGGTGCCGTCGGTGGGGAGCAGGGGTTGCTGAGTGTTGCCTTTCCGCCCGGGTTTGCGGGCAAGGGGTACTTCTGCGTTGACTACACCGACCTGGCAGGCAACACCGTGGTGGCCCGCTACCGGCTGGGAGCCGATCCGGATATTGCCGACGCGGGGAGCGGCGAGACGCTGCTCGCCGTGCTCCAGCCCTTCGCGAACCACAACGGCGGCCAACTCGCCTTCGGCCCGGACGGGTTCCTCTACGTTGCCTTGGGGGATGGCGGCAGCGCCGGTGACCCATTCGACAATGCGCAGAACCTCGGTTCGCTGCTTGGCAAGATACTCCGGCTCGATGTGGAGGCGGGGATCGCTCCCTACGCAATCCCGCCTGACAACCCCTTCGGCAACGAGATCTGGGCTCTCGGGCTGCGCAACCCCTGGCGTTTCTCCTTCGACCGGTCGACCGGCGACCTCTACCTCGGGGACGTGGGGCAGGCCGCCGTCGAGGAAGTGGATTTCCAGCCGGCCGCCGGTCCGGGCGGGCAGAATTATGGCTGGAACATCATGGAAGGTAGCACCTGTTTCGGCACCACGGCCTGCGACAGGACCGGCCTGACCTTGCCGGTCTTCGAATACGGGCATGCCGGCGGCGACTGCTCGGTGACCGGCGGTTTCGTCTTCCGGGGCCAGGCATTTCCCAGCCTGCAGGGCATCTACCTGCTGGGTGACTTCTGCAGTGGCCGCATCCGCGGGGTACGCCGGGCGGGCGCGGGCTGGGAAGGTACCCTGTTGCTCGATACCACCCTGTCCATCTCCACTTTTGGCGAAGACGAGGCCGGGAACCTCTACGTCGCGGACTTCGGGACCGGGGACATTTATCAGATTGTCGTCCTGGGCTCCCCCTGAGGCGCTGCGGTGGGGGCAGCGGAAGGAGTCGGCGGGGAGCTTCCAGGAACCCCGGGCAGGGGGAGAAGCCCGCACGTCAGGATGAAATGCCGAAAGCCGCGATATGAACCGCGGCTTTTGCTGTTACAGACAGGGGGAGAAGCGAATCAGAAGCGGAGCCAGAGGAGGAAAGAAAAGCTGAAGGCCGCCAGAACGCTGCCAGCCAGGGTGTAGAGCAGGTAATCGAAAATGCCGTGCTCCTTGTCGGGACCGCTTTTGCTTCTGAATTGATTCATGCCGACTCCTGAGACGTTAAGTGCGAGTGCTATGGCTTTTAGCAACATTGGTGCCAGTTGGATTGTCATTTTCCGTGGGATGCAACCCTTTAAAATTGCTTTTTTTTCAAGGGTGCCTGAAAAATCCGGGTAATTTCCGTTACGGAATGCCGTCATTTGGCCTTGACGGCCGGCCGATTGACTTTGTGACGGAATGAACCCGGGCAGCCGTCGTCACTTTTGTCAGAGTCGCTGGCGGGCCACCAGGCGGGCGCGGGGGAGAGGGACGGTAAGGCCGGTCAGACGGAAATGGCCGTGGCGCCAACCTTCTTCGTCCAGGGTCAGGCAGTCGAGCAAATGCGGATCGGGGTCTTGCGCGAGGTACCGCTCCTGCAGGCGGGCGATGATCCGGTTGTAGCCGTTGCGCGATGAGCCGTGGGCAAAGTTGCGTCCGGGAAAACGGCGCAGGTCGCCGTTGAATTCCTCGGCGATATGGTAGAGCTCATGGATGACGGTCGCGAGTTTCTGCTCACAGCTGAGACGCAGGAAGCGCGGCACCATCAGATAGACCAGGTAGAGGATCTCCCGTCCCTCGTGGGTGAGGGACGGGAGGCGAAAGGTTTCCAGGTAGCGGCCGCGCCGCCGGCTCTGCTCCGTCGCCCCGGCGGCGAAGCGCAGCGGGGCGATGCGGGCATAGACGCCGTGGCTGCCGTCGGCGCGCGAACGGGAGAGGCAGACGAGCAGGCGCTGCGGATCGATGTGTGCCAGTTCCGGAACCCGCCGGCAGATGTCGGCGCCCAGGGCGGTGCAGGCCGCCG
>DATBML010000448.1:0-3540 GCA_036554885.1 Desulfuromonadales bacterium | reverse complement strand
GAGTTTCAGCTGGCCCACGCCCGGGCGCGCGATGCGGTGCATCTCGCCTTCGACGCCGAGGGGGTGCAGCGGATGCTGGAGAAGGGCGGCCATGCCGTCCTGCGGGTCCACAGCGAGGCGGCAAGCCGCACCGTCTTCCTGCGGCGTCCCGACCTGGGGCGCCGGCTCGATGAGCCCTCGCGGGCGGAGCTCGGGGAGTTCGCCGCGGAGCGCGAGAGCGGCTTCGATGCCGCCTTCGTCATTGCCGATGGCCTCTCCCCCCTGGCGATCCACCGCCATGCCGTCGCCGTTCTCGAGCTCGTCTGGCAGGCGCTGGCGCGGGCAGGGTGGCGGCTGGCGCCGGTCATCGTCGCCGAACAGTCGCGGGTCGCGCTCGGCGATGAGATCGGGACGCTGCTCGGCGCAGGGCAGGTGGCCATCCTGATTGGCGAGCGGCCGGGTCTCTCGGCAGCCGACAGCCTGGGGATCTACCTCACCTACGCCCCCCGCGTGGGGAGCACCGATGCCGAGCGCAATTGCATCTCCAACATCCGCCCCGAAGGTCTCGGCTACCAGGAGGCGGCGCAGACCCTGGCCCGGCTGATGTTTCGGGCGCGGCGCTGCCGGTTGACCGGGGTGGGGCTCAAGGATGTTGGTGACCTCGCGCCGCTGGGGTGATGGGGGCATTGTCCAGGATTGGAGGGGAATCCGTTTGCCCGGCTGCCGGCCGGGATTGGCGAAGTTAAGCTCTTCAGTCTTCAGCACGGTTCGGCTGATCGGTAAGTGCGGCTCTTTAAACAGCGGAAAAATACTCGATAAACTGCGCCGTTATAAACTGTTTGCCATCGGCCGGCGGCCGGACTAAGATGTGATTCCGTTCCGAGTCCCGAGTCCCGAGCTATGAACCTCCACGTCTCCGAAGCCATCGTCCTGCACCATCTCGACTACGGCGAGGCGGACCGCATCGTCACCTTCCTCACGCCCGACCATGGCCTGCTCAAGGGTTTTGCCCGCGGCGCGCGCAAGAGCCGCCGGCGTTTCGGCGCTGCCCTGGAACCCTTCGCCCAGGTCCGGCTGCACTGGAGCTCGCCCCGCTCCGGTGACCTGTTGTCGTTGCGCGAGGCCGAGCTGCTCGACTTGCGCGCCGGTTTGCGCCAGGATCTGACAGGAATTGCCCTGGCCGGCTACGGCTGCGAGTTGCTGGAGATGCTGCTGGGCGAGGGGCACGGTCATGGCGAAGCCTTTGCCCTGCTGGCGGCCTATCTCGACCATCTGGCCGGCGGCGGTGCCCGGTCGGAGGCGCGACTGCTGTACGAACTGCGCCTGCTGCACCTGGCCGGCTACGTTCCCCATTTGCTGCACTGCTCGAGCTGCAACGAAACCCTTAGTGATCCGCAGGCCCACTTCGATACCAATCGCGGCGGCAGTCTTTGCCCCGCCTGTGCCGCCGGGGGTCCGGCCCGGCAGCTCGGCCTGGCAACGCTGGGGACCCTTGCCCGCTGTCTGTTGACGCCGCCGACGCTCTTCGCCGGCTTCCGCTTCAGCCCGCAGACCCTGCGCGAGGGAGGGATGGTAACTGCCAATGCCCTGCGGCCGCACTTGCCGCGGCCGCTCAAATCGTTGCCGTTTCTGGAACGGATGCTGGCCGTCGAGAATCCTTCGCAAGCGGGTTGAACTATGCCGTCCGGCGTGGTTCTTTCCTTGACAGAATGCCGTAAAGACGATAAAATCTGCGACCTGCAAATTGTATACAGTATACTTTCCGCCCGGCCTTCGGCTGCGGTGGTCAAGCCCTGATCGACGGAGGCATCGTGACCTTTCAAGAGCTGATTCTCGCATTGCAGAACTACTGGGCCAGACAAGGCTGCATTATCCAGCAGCCGTACGACGTGGAAAAGGGGGCCGGCACCTTCAACCCTGCCACCTTCCTGCGGGTGCTCGGTCCCGAGCCCTGGAACGTCGCCTATGTCGAACCCTCGCGGCGTCCCACTGACGGCCGCTACGGCGAAAACCCGAACCGGCTGCAGCACTACTACCAGTTCCAGGTGATCATGAAGCCGTCGCCGATGAACATTCAGGACCTCTACCTCGATTCCCTCAGAAGCTTCGGCATCAATCCCGCCCAGCACGACATCCGTTTTGTTGAGGACGACTGGGAGTCGCCGACCCTCGGCGCCTGGGGGCTGGGCTGGGAAGTCTGGCTCGACGGCATGGAGATCACCCAGTTCACCTACTTCCAGCAGGCCGGCGGCATCGACCTCAAGCCGGTGGCCGGCGAGATCACCTACGGCTGCGAGCGGATCGCCATGTACCTGCAGGGGGTCGACAATGTCTACGACCTGGAGTGGGTCAAGGGGGTCAGATACGGCGACGTCCATCACCAGAGCGAGGTGGAATTTTCGACCTATAATTTCGAGGAAGCCGATGTCGCCATGCTCCTCAACCTGTTCAACATGTACGAGAAGGAGTGCGTGCGTCTGGTCGAAAAGGGCCTGGTGCTGCCTGCCTACGATTACGTGATGAAATGTTCCCACTCCTTCAACATGCTCGATGCCCGCGGCGCCATATCGGTGACCGAGCGTGCTTCCTACATCGGCCGGGTGCGCAATGTGGCCCGCCTGTGCGCCGAAGGGTATGTCGCCCAGCGGGAGAAGATGGGCTTTCCGTTGCTGAAAAAATAGAATTCAGAATACAGAATATAGAATACAGAATGAAAGCTTTACGCTTTAAGACTTTCGGATTTTCTTCTGTATTCTGACTTCTGTATTCTGACTACCTTTTTGGAGCTTTTATGTCCGCTGAACTGTTTCTGGAAATTGGCACCGAAGAGATTCCGGCCGGCTTTCTGCCCGTCGCCATGGCCGACCTGGAGCGCCTGCTGCGCAATGAACTGGAGAATGCCCGCGTCCGCTTCAGTACGGTGCGCACATTCGCCACGCCGCGCCGGATCGCCATCGCCGTGGCCGATGTGGCGCGCCAGCAGCAGCGGCAGGAACTGACGGTGGCCGGCCCATCGGTCAAGGTCGCTTTCGACGCCGACGGCAATCCGACCAAGGCCGCCATCGGTTTCGCCCGGGCCAATGGCGTCGAGGTCTCGCAGCTCTCCACCATGGAGACCGACAAGGGGGCCTACATCTTCGTCTCCAAGGTGGAGGAGGGGCGACCCACTGCAGACCTGCTGCCGGAGATGCTGCCGCGGCTCATTGCCGGCATTCCCTTCAAGAAGTCGATGCGCTGGAAGGACCTGGATATCCGCTTTGCCCGGCCGATCCACTGGCTCGTCGCCCTCTACGATGACTTCGTCGTCCCCTTCCGCTACGGCAATGTCGAAAGCGGCAACCTTTCACACGGCCACCGCTTCATGGCGCCAAGCCCGTTTCCGGTGCGCAGCCTCGCGAATGGGCTGGAGGAGGCCGAGCGCCATTTCGTCATCCCCGATCCGCAGAAGCGCCAGGTGATTATCGCCCGGGAGATCGAGCGCGCCGCCCATGCCGCCGGCGGCCAGGTCAATCCCGACGAGGAACTGCTCGAAGAGGTCGCTTTCCTGGTGGAGGATCCCAG
>DATBML010000370.1:0-7117 GCA_036554885.1 Desulfuromonadales bacterium | reverse complement strand
GGTCCTCTTCGGCCACTTCATGGGGCTTTTTGTCGCAGTCTTCCTTGCGCTTCGGCACCCAGCAGCGGCCGTCGTTGCGCAGGGACTCGGACATGAGGGTCAGTTTCGACTGGTGCTCGCCGGTCTGCGGAATGCAGGTCGGATGGATCTGCGTGTAGCAGGGATTGGCAAAGAAGGCGCCCTTTTTCGCGGCCCGCCAGTTGGCGGTGACGCTGCAGCCCATGGCGTTGGTCGAGAGGTAGAAGACGTTGACATAGCCGCCGGTCGCCAGCACTACGGCATCGCCCCAGTAGGATTCGATCTCGCCGTTCACCATGTTGCGGCAGGTGATCCCTTTGGCCTCACCGTCGACAACAACCAGATCGAGCATCTCGCGACGCACGAAGAGCTTGACGGTTCCGGCCTGCACCTGGCGGGAGAGAGCCTGGTAGGCGCCGATCAGCAACTGCTGGCCGGTCTGGCCGCGAGCGTAGAAAGTACGGGAAACCTGGGCGCCGCCGAAAGAGCGATTGTCGAGGTAGCCGGCGTAGTCGCGAGCAAAGGGAACGCCCTGGGCCACGCACTGGTCGATGATGTTATTGGAGACCTGGGCCAAGCGCCAGACATCGGCCTCGCGGGCGCGGAAGTCGCCCCCCTTGATGGTGTCGTAAAAGAGGCGGTAGATGCTGTCGCCGTCATTGGGATAGTTCTTGGCGGCGTTGATCCCGCCCTGGGCCGCGATGGAGTGGGCGCGGCGGGCGCTGTCCTGATAGCAGAAGGCCTCGACGTTGTAGCCGAGCTCACCGAGGGTGGCAGCAGCGGCGCCGCCTGCCAGGCCGGTACCGACAACGAGAACCTTGTACTTGCGCTTGTTGGCCGGGTTGACCAGCTTCATGTCGAAGCGGTGCCGGTCCCATGAGGTCTGGATAGGTCCTTTAGGACATTTGCCGTCGAGTATCACTGTTTAACCCCCTATGGCTCGAAAGAAGATCAGAACGGGAATGACGAGAAAACCGATGGCCACCACGCCGGCAGCCCACCGCCCACCAGTGATCAGGGGGGGCTGGGTGGAATCGTTGGTCAGGCCGAGCGACTGGAAGAAGCTCTGGATGCCGTGGCGCAGGTGCAGCAGAAGAATGACCATCGCTACCACGTACACGATGGCGGTCGGGAATTGATGGAAGGCGGCAGTCACCATCCCAAAAACGTTGAAGCGGCCCATTGCATCCTCACCCGTGACGACGCCCGGGATGGCATGCAGGGTGAAATGCAGCAAATGGTAGATGACGAACGCGCCGAGGAGCAGGCCGGTCCAGATCATGGTCAGAGCGGAGAAGGTGGTCTTGTCGTTCTGCTTCTTGGCGTAGTCGACCGGCCGCGCAGCCTTGTTCTCCAGATAGAGGGTAATCCCTATCAAGATGTGCACCACGAACGCCAGCGCCATCACCGCCCGGAAAGCGTAGAGGGCCGGAGGAAACACCCGCAGATGCTCGGCATAGGCGTTGAGCCCGTTTTCACCGCCGAAAGTTGTCATGTTGCCCAGCATGTGGGCGACGACAAACAGGACCATGAGCAGTCCCGTTATCGCCATGATGAATTTCTTGCCTAGTGAAGTACTGTACCATCTCATGGCAACATCCCATCCCTTGTGAAAGAATTTTTAACCAACAGAAGATATTCAGGACTGAGCTGCAGGGGTTTCGGCCCCATGCTTTTCCGCCAACCACGTGTTGCCAGAACCGGCAGCGGCATCGGGGACTCTCCCCGACATTCCGGCTAAAAACCGTGCGCCGACCGGAGGTCCTCGCCAACCGCTGAAAGATTCCATCGCCTTACCTCCTGGTGAAGGGGTGATTAAAATTCATCACTGCCGCCGACACGATGACGCGACAATTTCCAGCAATGTAAATACAGATTTAAGTAACATTCACAGCGTATACATGTCAACCCAAAAGTGCACACAGTATACAGTTCTCAAACACCGTTAGGACACCTCCCAGCACCATCCCGCACCCCCCAGAAGCTATGGATTCAACGACAATATTTTATCCGCGCTAAAACTACATCCGGTTGCTTTACCGGCGCATTTCTGTTACCTTCTCGGGGATTCGAGCGACGTCGCAGCGGGCGGCGGCGCATGGGATTACGCCCCTCACACCGAGACTCGATAATCAAGCCATGTTCCGATTCGACCTGCTCTGCACCGATCCCGCCACCGCGGCCCGCCGCGGTCGCCTGACCACTCCGCACGGTGTCATCGAAACGCCGATTTTCATGCCGGTCGGCACCCACGCCGCGATGAAGGCGATGACCCCGGCGCAAGTCGGGGAGACCGGTGCCCAGATCATCCTCTCCAACACCTACCACCTGCATCTCAAACCGGGCGAAGGCCTGATCCAGAAGGCGGGCGGCCTGCACCGCTTCATGAACTGGGAGAAGCCGATTCTCACCGACAGCGGCGGTTTCCAGGTCTTTTCCCTGCCAAAGAAGAAAATCACCGAAACGGGGGTCTTTTTCCGTCACGAGGTGACCGGTGAAGAGATATTTCTTGGCCCGCGCGAAGCAACGGCCATCCAGAACGCCCTCGGCGCCGACATTATTATGGCCTTTGACGAGTGCATCCCCTACCCTTCGACCCACGATTACGCGGCCAAATCGATCAAGAAGACCCTGCGCTGGGCCGAGGAATGCCTGAAAAGCCACGGCCGCCCGGACCAGGCCCTGTTCGGCATCGTCCAGGGGAGCGTTTACGAGGATCTGCGTCGCGAGTGTGCCCGGGAACTGACAACTCTCGATCTCCCCGGCTATGCCATAGGCGGAGTGAGCGTCGGCGAGGGGCTTGAACTTCTAAAGAAGGTGGTCGACTACACTGCTCCTTTCCTGCCGGCCGACAAACCACGTTACCTCATGGGCGTTGGGCTGCCCGAAGACATTCTGGAGAGCATCGAACGCGGGATGGACATGTTCGACTGCGTCATTCCGACCCGGTACGCCCGCAGCGCCACTCTATTCACCAGCCGCGGCAAGTTGCGCCTCACTCACCGCCGTTACCGGCGCGACTTTTTCCCGGTCGACGCCGCCTGCGACTGCTACTGCTGCCGCAACTTCACCCGCGCCTACCTGCACCACCTCTACAATGCCAACGAGATCCTCTCGGCGATCCTGGCGGCGATTCACAACGTCCGCTTTTACCTCAGCATGATGGAAGGGGTGCGCCGGGCCATCGAGGCAGGTGACTTCAAGGCATATAAGGACGAGTTCCTCGGCCGCTATGGTTACGGCAAGGAAGAAGAGTGAATCCAAGTTCCCGGGTCCAAGGCCCAGGGGACCTTGATGACTTCAGACCTTGGACTTTGGACTCGGGACCGGGTTTTGCAATGATTAAAGAAAAACCGGCCGACCACCTCGACTTGTCCCTGGCGCGGCGCCTGCACAATGCCCTCATCGCCAGTTTGGAGGAACTTTTCCAGATCATGCAGGACCCCTCACCCGAAGTTCTGCGTACTGCTCTCAAGAACCCGCGCCTCTGTGAAGACCACCTGCTCGCCCTGCTCAAGCGGCGCGACCTCCCGGAGGACCTGCTCAATGCCGTCTCCCAATTCGAACGCAGCGAGCTGAGTCATCGCCTTCGGCTGGCACTGGCCAAAAATCCCGGCACACCAGGCCCGGTATTCCTTGTCATCCTGCCACACCTCTACCTCTTCGAACTGCTCGACCTCTGCCTTCTCCCCGGCATCACTCCCGACCAGCGCTACGCCGCCGAGCGCCAGGTCCTCCAGCGGCTGGCGAACACGCCGCTGGGCAACAAGCTGATCCTGGCCCGCCGGGGAACCGCGACACTGGTCGGGGAACTGCTCAAGGAGGGAGAGCCGCGACTGATGGAAGCCTGCCTCGAAAACCCTCGACTGAAGGAGGTCTCGCTGCTGCAGTTTCTCGGCGGACCTAAAGCCGATGCCGAAACGATCTCGATGGTCGCCCGCCATCCCCGGTGGAAAAATCGTCCCAACTTGCGGCTTGCCATCCTCAAAAACCGCAGGACACCTTCCATCTGGTTTACCCTCTTCCTGCCCCGACTCGTCACCTCCGACCTCCATGGCCTTGCCGCCTCGCGCCGCCTCGACCCAAGCCAGAAAAAACTGGTTGAGGATGAGCTGAAGTTACGGCGGCACGCTTGAGTATAAAAAAGGCGGCCCATTCGGCCACCTTCCCGTCACATCCCGAACATCCTCCCCCTAGCTGCCGACAGCAGACCGGCCAGAGGTTCGCTTGTCGAACAAAGCGTCAATAAGGTCGAAGTCAAAACGCTTTTCCGCCAGAGTCTGAATCAGGGCAATCTTTTCGTCATCTTCGGCGGTAAGTTTGGAAACGTCTTCGGAAACATCCAGAAAAATTTCGGTCGTCGTGCGCTCGGTGCGCATATAGGGAATATTGCTGCGGTCGAGAATCTTCTGGGTAATATTGGACAAGGGAGCAACACCAGGGATGATCAGCCCGACAATTTTCGAACGATATTCGGACATGGTGTAAAGATTGGCCAGGGTCACCAGCAACTCATCACGGGAACTGGTCACCAGGAGCAAGGTCGATTCCAGCAGGATTTCCACCACCCTTTGGGTGGATGCCGCGCCGATCTGTACATGGTGGACGATGCGCATGTCCTCCTCGACGTTACCCTGGATGGGCAATCCCAATACGCTGGAAATGCGGCGCAAGGTCGGATTGGCGAGAATCGGCTGATAGTTGAAGCCACCGATGACCTTGATGCCGCCATCCCGGAAAGCCAGGTTCAGGTAGTGGAGGGTTTCTTCGCGCTTTTCCGGTACGATCTTGTTGGCCACGATGGCCCTGATCTCTGCCCCTTCCTGACGGAACAGAGCGGCGTTCATGCCGACCGAGTCGACCACGTTGCCGATGCCGCCGCCGGTGACCATCAGTACCGGCGCATCAACCATCCGGGCGATGTGCGCGTTGCTCATGCCGAGGACGGTGCCGACGCCGCTGTGTCCCGCTCCCTCGACAATGAGAAAATCACATTCCCTGTCCAGAACCTCGACCGCCTGCAGAACCTTCTCCTCGAAATCGGCCGGCGAAACCACCCCCTCCAGCACTTTCTTGGTGGTTCCCGGCTGCAACACCACCGGCGACATGTATTCAAGGTACTTTTCGAGCCCGTACACCTGGGCCATGAGCGCAGCGTCCTTATCGACCAGTCGACCGTTCAAGGTCGCCAATTTCGGGCCGATCGGCTTGATGAAGCCTATCCGTTCGTATTTCTTGCGCGCCAGATGCAGCAGAGAGAGGCTGGTCGTAGTTTTACCGCTGTTCTGTCCCGTCGCCGCTACGAATATTCTTTTGGCCATCTCTCTTCTCCGTCACTTACTGAACTTCGCATTTTCCAGCCCCGCTCAACACAGTAACACTTTGCTGGTCGCTCACAAAAGTTATACAGCATGAAATTCCAACAGAAAAGGCCGCCTGCTGATATTTTGCCAGCAGTGCGGCCCGGACCGTACCTCCTTACGTCTCAATTCCACATCATTCCGTCGCCACGACAAAGCTGTTGGGATATCCGTTGGCCTCGAAACTGAGTTTGGCCGCCTCGGCGGCTTCCATGTTCGGATAGCGACCGGCTCGCACCCGGTAGAAAAGCTTCCCACCCACCCACCCTTCCTGGATTCCGGCATAACCGTAT
Source organism: Desulfuromonadales bacterium (assembly GCA_036554885.1). GTDB lineage: Bacteria > Desulfobacterota > Desulfuromonadia > Desulfuromonadales > DASPGW01 > DASPGW01. The sequence goes on along the minus strand of DATBML010000370.1, from coordinate 1,446 downwards.
CGTGACTGCAATTGGGCCGAAAGCCGCCGGGCATTGTCCTGCAAGGTAAAAGCGCCGACCTGGACGCTGTAACTGTCGACGGTATAACTTTTGGGCTGGCGATAGGCGACGAGACCGGTAGAGTCCTTCTCCTGGTAGCCGAGAGCCTCGATACGGACCGGTGCCGTGCCGGGTCCAACAACTCCCAGTGCATTTGCGGCCGAGTAGGAAAGGTCGATGATGCGGCCCCTGATAAAGGGCCCACGGTCATTGACACGCACCACCGCTTCCCTGCCGTTGGCCTGGTTGATCACCTTCACTGAAACGCCGAGTGGCAGCGTCTTGTGGGCAGCGGTCATTCCGTACATGTCATAGATTTCGCCATTGCTGGTGTACTTGCCGTGGAAGTCCCTGCCATACCAACTCGCAATTCCTTCCTCGACAAAGCGGACGCGTTCCGCTTCGCTTTGCCGCATCGGCTCGTAACGCTCGCCATTTACTTCATAGGGCTTTTCCCACCCCTTCAGTCCCTTCGTTTCGGGCGTATCGATAACGCGCGAACGATAAGCCGGGCGCGAACAGGCGGCGAGCATAAACAAGATTAAAATCAGAAAAATGTGGGGACGGCGCATGCTATAAATCCAGCAGATTCAATAGTCGGTATGTGACTCATGAGACCCAAATGTCTCACAAGTCCCACAGGTCCCATAGATCCCGGGTCTTTAAACTACTCTTCCACCCGACTCATGGCCCGAAATTTCTGGTAACGCTGTTCGACCAGTTCCTCTACCGAAAGCTTCTGCAGTTCATCAAGATGCTTCTTGAGATATTTCTTGAGGCTGGCTGCGGCAAGCTGGTGGTCGTTGTGAGCGCCACCTATGGGTTCGGGGATGACGTCGTCAATGACGCAGCCAAGCGAGAGGATGTCGGTTGCGGTGAGCTTGAGCGCCTCGGCCGCCTGGGGCCCCTTGGTCCCGTCGCTCCAAAGGATGGCGGCGCACCCCTCGGGGGAGATGACCGCATACACCGAGTACTCCATCATCAGAACGCGGTTGCCGACGGCAATGGCAAGGGCACCGCCGGAGCCGCCCTCACCCGTCACCGTAACGATGACCGGCACGGTCAGCGCCGCCATCTCCCGCAAATTGCGGGCGATCGCCTCGGCCTGACCACGCTCTTCGGCGCCTATGCCAGGGAAGGCACCCGGGGTGTCGACAAAGGTGAAAATCGGCAGTCTGAACTGCTCGGCCATCTGCATCACTCGCAGAGCCTTGCGATACCCCTCGGGGTTGGGCATGCCGAAGTTGCGGTAGACCTTTTCCTTGGTGTCCCGCCCCTTCTGGTGGCCGATGACACAGCAGGGCCGGCCGTCAAATCGGGCAAAACCGCAAACGATGGCCGGATCATCACGGAAGTTGCGATCGCCGTGCACTTCGAACCAGTCGGTGAAGACATGCTGGACGTAGT
>DATBML010000328.1:0-5361 GCA_036554885.1 Desulfuromonadales bacterium | reverse complement strand
GTCGAGATGGGGTGCGTCAAGGGGCGCGCTACCCGCCCCGAGATCAAGCTCGGCATCTGCGGCGAGCATGGCGGAGAGCCCTCCAGCGTCATCTTCTGCCACAAGATCGGCCTCGACTACGTCTCCTGCTCCCCCTACCGGGTCCCCATCGCCCGCCTGGCGGCGGCGCACGCGGCACTGCTGGAGAAGTAGGGGCGATTCACGAATCGCCCAAACCGACGTCCCAAGTCCAACGCAAAGAGTCCCCGGAAGCGCCCCAGCCTCCGGGGACTCTTTGCGTATAGTCGGCGGTGGACAGATGATATCCGCCAGCAGCTTGCCTCCCGGCCATCTTTCGCTAAACTATTGGCTGTGCAATCCACAAGGAGACCCAGCATGGCAATCAGCGAACGGCGGCGGGAGATGAAGCGCAGGCGGCAACGGCGTGAGAAGCGGATGAAAAACCGGCTGAAACTGGCCGGGACGTCGGGAAATCCCAAAGCCGCAGTAGCGGGCAAGGAAGTTGCCCAGGAAAAGGGGCGAGGCGAGAAGAAGGCTGGAACATAGCCGATTCTGCCGGCATCCGCTGCCGCGCCCGGGGCCTCAACGGGTCTGCCGGGAGGAGTAATGGACGTTCCGTGCCTGCATGACTGGTCAATGAACTTCCGGGAGGCCGTCGCCCTGCAGCGGGAGCTGGCCGGACGCGTGTTGCTGGCCGACTGCCTGCCTCGCCCGCTGCAGACCGTCGCCGGGGTGGATGTCTCCTACGAAAAGCACGGTGACCTCTTCTTTGCCGCCGTGGTGGTTCTTTCCTTTCCCGAACTCGAGCCGGTGGAAGAAGCCTTTGCCGCCGGTCGGGTCACCTTTCCCTATATCCCCGGTCTTCTCTCCTTCCGCGAGCTGCCCGTCGTGCTCGATGCCTTCCGCAGCCTGCGCACAATCCCCGATGCCATCCTGGTCGATGGCCAGGGAATCGCCCACCCGCGCCGTCTGGGGATCGCCAGTCACCTGGGCCTCTGGGTCGACCTGCCGACCGTGGGATGCGCCAAGAGCCGTCTCTGCGGAGAGCATCCCTCGCCCGGCGGCCGGCGCGGCGACCAGGTGCCGCTGACCCTCGACGGGGAGCGCATCGGTACCGTCCTGACGACCCGGGACCGGGTCAAGCCGTTGTACGTTTCGCCCGGCCACAAGACGGATGTCGCCGCCGCCGCGGAGCTGGTTCTGGCCAGTTCACGGCGTTACAGGATGCCCGAGCCGACGCGTCTGGCCCATCTGCTTACCAACAAGCTCAGGCGGGAGGCTAAAAGCTAGAGGACGGAAGACAGAGGAAGGCTTCGATTTTGCCGTCATCTGTCCTCAGTCCTCGCTCTATTCGAGCAGCGCCATGATCTCCTCTGCCTTCTCCGCCTCCAGCGTTCCCCTCCTTTTCGCCAGCGCCGCCGTCCTTCGTCCCAGAACCCGGTAGATATCGCTGATATCCGGCGGCAGCTCGGCCAGAGCTTGCAGATGCTTGCGCACGGTGCGCAGATCGCCGCGGGCTATGGGACCGGTAAGGGCCAGCTCGGGGCCGAGAGCGGAGAGGTTTTTCCCGGTTCCGCGCAGCAGCGGTATGAGCAACCGGAAGGCTTCCTCGCGCCCGAAGCCACAGGCGGCCATGATTTCGCCGGCAGTATCGACCAGGGCGACCAGGTGGTTGGAGGCGACGCTGGCGGCGGCGTGGTAGAGCGCCTTGTGCTCCGGCGTGATGCGGAATGGTCTGCCGCCCATGTCGGTGACCAGGGCTTCCGCCAACGGCAGAAACTCCACCGCCCCTTCGATCGAACAGGGGCTGCCGGGCAGCTGACGCACGCCCATGACGGCATCGGCAAAGCTCTGCAGGGGGTGAATGGCGAGCGCATGGAGGAGCGGCCCTCCCTCGCCCAGAAGAATGGCGGCGGGGTGGATGCCGCTGAAATGGACCAGGACCGTTCCCGCCTTCAGATTTCCATGGCGGCGCAGCCGGGCGGCCATCTCACCGATCTGGTCGTCGGGCAAAGCGATCAGGACCAGTTCCGCCTCCCGTACCAGGGCGAGATCGGTGGTGCCGATGCCGGGGCAGCCGACGAAACGGGCCGCAGCTGCCGCCCTACTCCCGTCGCGGCCGATGATGGCGCGGATCTCGTGTCCGGCCTCGGCCAGCAGGCGGGCCACCGTCATCCCGAGCCGGCCGGGACCGATCAGAACCAGTCGCCGGCTCATCGGACGGTGACCTCAAGGCAGCCGACCGCCTCGATTTCCGCCGTCATGCGGTCGCCGGCGGCTACCGGACCGACTCCGGCCGGCGTGCCGGTGAGGATGATGTCCCCCTCCTCCAGGGTGAAGATGGTCGACATGTGATGGATGGTCGTTTCGATGCGACGCATCATCAGGGCGGTGGAGGAATCCTGGCGCAGCGACCCGTTCACCTGCAGACTGAGGCGCAGGTCATGCGGGTCGGTGATGTCGGTTGCGGGCACGAAATCGGAAAGGGGGCAAGAGGTATCGAACCCCTTGGCGATCTCCCAGGGAAGCCCCTTTTTTTTCAGCTCGTTCTGCACGTCGCGCAGGGTGAGGTCGATGGCCACACCGTAGCCTGCTACGTGCTCCATCGCCTCGGCTTCGGGGATGTTTTTCCCCCATTTGCCAATCAGCACCGCCAGTTCGACCTCGTGGTGGCAGTCGCGGGACCAAGGCGGGATGACCACCGCTTCGCCGTCGCCGATGATGCTGGTGGAAGGCTTGATGAAGATAACCGGCTGCTCGGGGACCTCGTTGCCGAGTTCCCGGATGTGCTCATGGTAGTTGCGGCCCAGGCAGACGATCTTGCCCACCCGGAAGGTTTTCGGTGTGCCGAGTAATCGGACGGAGTGCATGTAAAGTGACCTCCTTGTAAAAGCAGAATTCAGAATTCAGAAGGCAGAATTCAGAAGCAGGACCTGATACTCAAAGTCCTCTTCGTTTTCAGGAAGCTGTTCAACCCGTCGCCTTGGGCAGGGACCAATTATACCTGATGGCGAGAAGCCTTACGATGATCACCGTCAGGGCGGCGATCAGGGCGGCCAATGACGGTAGCAGGGGGGTGCGCTGCAGCAGCACCAGCAGGACGGCGCCGGCCAGGCAGGCCGAGGCGTAGATCTCCTTGCGCAGGATCAGCGGAACCTGGTTGGAGAGGACATCCCGTACCACCCCCCCGGCGGTGGCGGTCATTACGCCCATCAGGACGGCGCCGAGGAAGCCGAGGTCGAAGTCGAGGGCCTTGCCGGTGCCGATCACGACGAAGGTGCCCAGCCCGACGGCGTCGAAATAGAGGAGCGGATGCTGCAGGAATCCCAACTGGCGGTGCAGCAGGAAGACCAGCAGGGCGACGGCCCCGGCGATGTAGAGGTAGTTTTCGTCCTGGAGACAGAACGGCGGCGAGTCGCCCAGCAGCATGTCCCGCAGGGTGCCGCCGCCGGTAGCGGTGACGAGGCCGAGCACCAGCACGCCGAACAGGTCCATGTCGCGCCGGATGCCGGCCCAGGCTCCCGAGGCGGCGAAGGCGGCGGTGCCGACGAGGTCGAGGATATAGAGCAGATTCACGTGACGTTCCTCCCGTGCGGCGAGAATAACGGCTTGCCGGGCAAAAGGCAAGGGGTGCCAGCGCCGGCAGATTGTGTTAACATGAACCGCCGGTTCGCCCTGATCCCCCCCAAAAGGATGCACCATGTTCCTCCCCATCGGCGACACCCCGAACCCGCGCGGGGTCCCCTACGTCAACATCCTGCTGATCGGCGTCAACGTTGCCGTCTTCCTGCTGGTTTCGCTGCCGCTCACCTTCACCCGGCCCGACCTGAACGATCCGCTGCTGTTCGAATATCTGCGGGCCGTCGGCGCCCGGGGAAATATCCCGGCACAGGCGATCCTGCAGCAGCTTTCCGCCTACGACCTGTTCATTTTCCGCTTCGGCTTCCGCCCCTCCGACCCGTCCCTCACCACCCTGTTCACCGCGATGTTTCTGCATGGCGGCTGGCTGCATCTGGTGGGGAACATGCTCTTTCTCTGGATTTACGGCGACAATGTCGAAAATCGTCTCGGCCGCATCGGCTATCTGCTGGCCTACCTCGGCAGCGGCATGGCCGCGACCCTCTTCTTCGCCCTCTTCGTGCCGGGGTCCGATGTCCCCATGGTGGGGGCCTCCGGCGCTATTTCCGGAGTCCTTGGATTCTACTACCTCTGGTTCCCCCGCAACCAGGTTAAGGTCTTCATTTTTCTCTTCCCCTTCATCATGAACACCTTCCTCTTCCCCGCCCGGCTGGTGCTCGGCTTCTATCTGCTGGTGGACAACCTCATCCCCTTCCTGGTCAACAGCGGGGCTGCCACGGGGGTGGCGCACGGTGCCCACATCGGCGGTTTCGTCGCCGGGCTGGCGCTGGCTTTCGGTATCGACCGGCTGCCCGGCCGGCAGGCGGTGCGGCAGGAGCGCAAGGCGGCGGCCCGGGAGAAATCTGCCCCGCTGGAGGCGTCGACGGAAGCGGTCGCCCGCAGTCTCCGGCAGGGGGAGCCGGAAAAGGCGGCCCGTCTCTATTTCCTGCTGGGTAGCCGTGAGCAGCGCCGGCAGCTGGCAGCCGAAGACATCCTCGCCATCGGCGATTTTCTGCTGGAAAGCCGGATGTATGACGCCGCCCTTTCCGTCTTCCGCCGTTTCCTCGCCGAGCGCCCCGCTGACCCGGAGATTGATCGCGCCTACCTGGGGGCCGGCAAGGCGCTCGTTCACCAGCCCCGCAGCGCCGTTGCCGCCTACCAGTACTTTCTCGCCGCCCTCGATGCGGCCCGCAGTGGCGAAGTGGCCGACGAGGCGAGGATGCACCTGGGGGCCATCGAACGGCTGGGGGGAAGGGGGTAGGGGAGATGTTTATGACGAAAGTTCATCCCATGGTCCGACTGTTGTGGGCTGCGGTTGTTTTGCCGCTGCTTGTCGCCGGCTGCGTGGTTTCGCCGTCGGTTCAGGAAATCCGCCCCACTCCGCCGCTGGAAACGCCGGTCGTGCCCCAGCCGCCCGTCATGCCCGTCCTGACTCCGCCCGCCGAGGAGCCTGCCCCGATCCCGCCGGCGGAAGCTGCCCCCGTTCCGGCCGACGCTTCGGTTCCGGCGGTTGCCGAAGCGGCTCCCGCTGAAGTCCCGGTGCCGGAGGCCGCCCCGGCCCCGGAGGAGGGGATGAAGGGAATCGCCTCCTACTATGCCAAGCGCTTCAACGGCCGCCCTACCACCTCGGGCACCCCCTACGACCCGGACAAACTCACCGCTGCCCACCAGTCTCTCCCCTTTGGCACGAAGGTGAAGGTGGTGAACCTGGCCAATGGCCGGGAGGTCACGGTCACCGTCAAC
>DATBML010000282.1:0-2529 GCA_036554885.1 Desulfuromonadales bacterium | reverse complement strand
CTATACCAATCCCGCTGAAGCGCACATCCACGGCTATACGGTTGATGAACTGCTGCACCGCGAAGCCGGCACATTGGCCCCTCCCCGCTTGCACGACCCCATGTCCCTGGAAAAAATCGAGAAGATCGGCCTGTGGCGGCGGGAAACGTTGAACGTCCGCAAGACCGGCGAGGAGTTCCCCGTGCAGCTCTCTTCGGTCGCCGTCCGCAATGCCGACGGCAACTTCCTGGGGATGATCACCGCCTGCGAGGACATCACCGAACGCAAGGCGAGCGAGCAGCGGATCGTGCAGCTGGCCTACCACGATACTCTCACCGGCCTGCCGAACCGCTGGATGTTCCAGGACCGCCTGAGCCAGGCGCTGGCCGCGGCGGGACGCGACGGGCGGCAGGTGGGGGTGATGTTCCTCGACCTCGACCATTTCAAGGACGTCAACGACACCCTCGGGCACGAGTTCGGCGACAAGCTGCTGCGGGCGGTGGCCCAGCGGCTCGCCGCCTCGACCCGGGAGGCCGATACCCTGGCGCGGTTGGGCGGTGACGAGTTCGTTGTCATCCTCACCAGCCCGACGGATCAGCAAGGGGTGGCGGCGGCGGCCGAGAGAATCCAGGCGGGCTTCCGCAAGCCGTTTGAGCTGGAAGGGCGGCAAATCTACAGCGACGCCAGCATCGGCATCGCCATCTATCCGGAGGATGGCAAGGATGTGTCCAGTCTTCTGCAGAGCGCCGATATGGCGATGTATCATGCCAAGGCGCTGGGGCGGCAGACCTATCACTTCTACTCCCGGGAGATGAACCACAGCGTCCGCCGGAAAGTTGCCCTGGAAAACGGGCTGCGCCGGGCGCTGGAACAGCAGGAATTCCACCTCGTATTTCAGCCCCAATGGGACCTGCAAAGCGGAACCCTGGTCGGTCTCGAGGCGCTGATCCGCTGGGACAGCGTCGACTTCGGCCAGATCCCTCCGAGCAGCTTCATCCCGCTGGCGGAGAGCTCCGGTCTCATCTACCCCATCGGCGAATGGGTCCTGCGCAGCGCCTGTACCCAGGTGGCCGCCTGGCTGGCTGCCGGGCTTGCCGTGCCTCGGGTGGCGGTAAACATTTCCGGGCACCAGCTCAAGCGCCCGGATTTTCTCGCTGTAGTGGATGTCGTCCTCCATGAAACGGGGATGCCGCCGCAGTATCTGGAACTAGAATTTACCGAAAGTATCCTGATGGAAGAAGCCGGCCGCACCGCCGAAATCCTGCGGGCACTAAAAGAACGTCGAATCCACCTGAGCATCGACGACTTCGGCACCGGCTACTCCTCGCTGAACTATCTGCGGCATTTTCCCATCGGCCGGATCAAGATCGACCGCTCATTTGTCGCCGATCTGGCCGGCAATCCCGATGGCGCGGCGCTTGTTGAGGCAATCATCGCCATGGGTCGCAGCCTCAGGCTGAAGGTTATGGCAGAGGGGGTGGAAAACCGCGAGCAGCTCGAAATACTCAGGCTGCGCGGGTGCGACGAGGCGCAAGGTTTCTTCTTCGCCAAACCACTTCCGGCCGAGGCGCTGACCGCTGTTCTGACCGAGGGCCGGTGGCCGCGGCAGGCGGGTGCCGCCGACGAAATGCCTGGAGGTGAATCGGCAACCGGAGATTTGGCGAATGGCCGGTCATAATGGCAGACCGGTAGATTTGTCGAATTGCGAAGAGCAAAAAGGGAGATGCGGTCTCCCTTTTTTTATTGGCGTTTTCCCGGTTCAGATGCGTCTTCGGGGATGCGGGGATCCTTGTCGAGAAACTCCCGCCAGGCGTTCCGCCAGGCGTTGCCGTCGACGTAGAGCAGGTCGTTGTGGTCGGCGCCGGGGATGAGGCGTAACGTTTTCGGCTCGTTCGCCTCCTCGTACAGGCGGCGGGCCATGGCGGGCGGCACGATGGTATCCGCCTCCCCCTGAATGATCAGCAGGGGGGAGCGGACCCTGCCGATCTTGGCCAGGTTGTCGTAGCGGGCGTCGAGCAGCCAGCCGAGAAGGAAGTAGAGCAGCGAGTAGTGGTGCCGCCCCATGGCGGCGATGGAGGTGAAGGGAGCCTCCAGAACCAGCCCGGCGGAAGGCTGTTCCACGGCCAATTGCAGGGCGACGGCGGCGCCGAGGGATTCGCCGAAGTAGATCAGCTGCGCCGGTGTCCAGCCGCGCTGCCGCAGCCAGGCGAGCGCTCCGCGGGCGTCGGCGTAGGTCCCTTCCTCGCTGGGCGTTCCCTCGCTCTGTCCGTAGCCCCGGTAGTCGAAAATGAAGACCGACAGGCCGAGGCCGCGCAGCAGGTCCAGGCTTTCCAGGCGGTGCGAAATATTGCCGGCGTTGCCGTGGCAGAAGACGACCAGGGGGCGGTCCGCCTCCCCGGAGAGGTACCAGCCGTGCAGCCGTATCCCGTCGGCGGCGGCGAAGCGCACCTCCTCATAGACCAGGTCAACCGCCGCCGGGGTGGCGACCAGCTCTCGGTCGGGAAAGTAGACGTAACGCTGCTCCAGGGCGCCCTCCGAGGCTGCCGGGGC
>DATBML010000215.1:0-2238 GCA_036554885.1 Desulfuromonadales bacterium | reverse complement strand
GATAAAGAATACAGCCATTGCCGCCCGCTCGCATCCTCATGCAGGCATCCTCTGCTCGATGCCGCCTCAGCGAACAAAGTTCATGTAGATTTTTGCCTCTCGCTCCGGCGGCGCGACCGTGCCCCTGCCATTTTCGACCAGCTTCATCAGCCACGCCATGTTCCGGCCCAGCACCCGCATGATCTGTGATCCCTCGGCATCCTGAATCACCTCGCCCGGCCGGGCTCCATGGATCACGTTCCAGTAATTGGACGTCGGAATCAGCATTTCGGAATAGCACAGATAATTGTTCAACTGGTCGAAGGTGGGCAGCCCGCCGGAACGGCGTACCGCGACCACCGCGGCACCGACCTTGTGCCGCAGCATGCCGTTGTTGACGCCGGTCACGTAGAAGGCCCGATCCAGAAACGATTTCATGGTACCGCCCATCGCCGCGTAATGAACCGGGGAACCCAGAATGATCCCGTCGGCGTGTTTCATTTTCTGGACCCACTCATTGACTTCATCGCCAGGCAGCACGCATTGCTCGTTTTTGTTTTTGATGCACTGGCCGCAAGCGGTGCACCCCCTGATCACCTTGTCCCCGACCTGGACGATTTCCGTTTCGATCCCCTCCTTGGCCAGTTCGGCAGCCACCATCGTAATGGCATGAAAGGTATTCCCTTCTTTTCTCGGACTTCCGTTGAATGCCAGCGCTTTCATAAATCTTTCCTCCCGTCAGGTTGATGGCCGCCAAAAGAATGCTTTTCTTTGGCGAGCGTCCGGACTATATATGACCATACGAATCGAACCGTCAAGAAGGGGAAAAACCTCTTTCCCATCCAGGAACAGATGTGCGAATGGGGGCGACGATATCTGCAGTATTGAAAATGTCGAACCGGTGACTTCCCCCCCTATCTGGCCAATGCATGACCTCACCCGTCCCTGCCGCCTCGCACGCCTACGCCGCCCAGTTGCTGATCTGCTGCGCGGTCGGCTTCGCCTGCTTCTTCGGCTCCTACCTGCGCATCCCGGTGGTTCCCCTTTACGCCGCCGGGCTCGGGGCGAGCACCTCCCAGGTCGGGGCGATCAACGCCGCCTTCATGTTCATGGCCGGACTTCTCTCCATCCCGGCGGGGCTCCTCTCCGACCGGCTCGGCCGGCGGGCGGTCATCCTCGGCGGCCTGTTGGTCATCGCCGGTTCATCCTTTCTGCTTTACCTGAGCACCACGCCGGGGCAGATGTTCATCATCTACCTGCTCTTCGGCATCGGCCTGGCGGCCTTCTCTCCCTCGATGATGTCCTGCGTCGCCGACGTCGCCCCCCGCACTCACCTGGGGCGGGCCTACGGCTGGTACACGCTGGCGGTGAACGTCGCCATGATGCTCGGGCCGGCAGCCGGCGGTTTTCTCGCCAGCGCCTTCGGTCTGCGCCTGGTCTTCCTCGTCTCGGGCGGGCTGATCCTCGCCATGTTCTTCGTCACCCTCGCCCTCCTGCACCCTTCCCCGTCCGTCCTCCCCGTGCCGGCGAAGAGACTCGCGGTCCTGCCCGACCTCAGGTGCCTCGGCCGTAACCGCCCCTACCGTGCCTGCCTGCTCGCCACCGCCGGTGGCTGCGTTGCGTTCGGCATGTTCATGACCTTCGTCCCCCTCTACGTCAAGGAACTGGGGATGCACGCCGGCCATGTCGGCCTCGTCTTCGCCGCCCAGGCCACCGCCAACGGCCTTTCGCGCATCCCCTTCGGACGCCTCAGCGACCAGGTGGCCGACCGCAGCACGCTGGTCCTGACCGGGCTGGTCGGGGTGACGGCCGCCCTCGCCCTCCTGGGGCTTTTCTCCTCCCTGCCACTGCTCCTGGTCTGCGCCGCGGGCCTGGGCCTCGGCATGGGCATCGCCTTCACCGCTATCGGCGCCCTGATCGCCGATGTCGTGCCGCACGAGCTGCGCGGCCTGGCCATGGGGGGATACAGCACCTGCATCTACCTGTCGATGATGCTGAGCGCCGCCAGCATGGGCGGGGTCATCGGCGCTGTCGGGTACGGCCGCGGCTTCATCCTGGCCGGCGCGGCCTCAGTGGTGCTGACCCTGATGTTCCGGGGGCTCTACCGGAAGACGCTTGTGGGCGTAAAGGGCTGAACCGGCAGATGCGGCACGACACCTGGAAGGCGGATCAAAAGAGGTGACGTTGAAACGGCTGAAGGCGGCGAAAGAATGGTCAGGAGGAAGACGGGCAGATCTCGGTTCCCGGCAACGGTCCGAC
>DATBML010000177.1:0-2966 GCA_036554885.1 Desulfuromonadales bacterium | reverse complement strand
TGACCCGGTTGACGCCGCCGTGCCCGATCACCAGCACATCCTCCCCCGGATGGGAAGCGACGATCCCGGCCATCGTCGGTCGCACCCGCTCGGCCATGTCGAGCAGGCTTTCGCCGCCGGGAACGCGGTAATGGACGATGTCGTCGAGCCGGGCCTGCCACTGCTCCGGGCAGGTAGCCTGCAACTCCTGCCAGGTTTTCCCCTCCCACTCGCCGATGTGCAGTTCGCGCAGCTCCGGCTTCGCCGCCGGATCCAGGTCGAAAGTTCTCGCCAGCAGTCGAGCCCCATCCATGCAGCGGGAAAGGTCGCTGCTGTAGACGGCGTGGATGGTTTTCTTCCGCAGACGCATCTGCAGCAGGCCGAACTGGGCCTCGCCCTCGGGGGTCAGGCGGACATCCCCCTGGCCGTTGTAGCGCTTTTCCTCGAACCCCTCCACCTGGCCGTGGCGTACGAGATAGATGCGGGTGCGGGTCATGGGGACTCCTTTGCTCAGCTCCGATAAAGAGCTAACACTGCCAGCAGGGTGAACACCTCGATCAACTCCGTAGAGGCGCCCAGCACGTCGCCGGTGACACCGCCGAGCCGGCGCTTGAAGTAGCGCAGCAGCAGATGAGCCGCCAGCCCGAGGAGAAGCAGCAGAGCGCCCCCTTTCCAGCTGAACAGGACCAGGGCCGCCGCCGCCAGGGTCACCCCGGCGAGGAGAAACTCACGCCCTCCAACATGTTCGACGAAGGCGGCGCCGGTCCCCCCTTCCGGCCGCACGTAGGGCGCGCAACAGGCGAGCACCACCTGCACCCAGCGGCCGGCGGCGGGCATGAAGATCAGCGTCGCCGGTTTGACCGCCTGCGGCAGGTTATGCAGACAGACATATTTGAGCAGCAGGATCATAACCAGGGCCGCAGCACCCATCGCCCCGACCCGGCTGTCCTTCATGATGCGCAGCGTCCCCTCGCGGTCCCGCCCGCCGGCCATCCCGTCGATGACGTCGGCCATCCCGTCGAGGTGCAGACCGCCGGTGATGACGATCAGGATCAGTACCAGCAGGCTGTCGAGCACCTGCCTGGGGAGAAGCGGCGCCAGCGCCCAGTTGATGACCACCAGAAGCAGCCCGATGACCAGGCCGACGGCGGGAAAGAGCCCCATGCTCCGGGCCAGCCGAGAAGGCTCGGTGGACAATTCGCCAGCGACGGGGAAAATGGTCAGGAAGCCGCCGGCGATGCGGAAATCCTCCCAGCCCCGAATCATCTCTTATCCCCTCTGGCCACCCCGGCCTCGTCGAAGGTCTTCACCTCGCGCAGCGCGCACAGCGCCGCTTCGATCAAGCCCATGGCCAGGGCCGCGCCGGTTCCCTCGCCGAGACGCATGTCGAGATCGAGCATCGGCCGCAGACGGATCCGCTCCAGCATGTGTGCATGGCCGATCTCCGCCGAACGATGGGCGGCAAAAAGGTAGTCGCGCACATGCGGATGCAGCTCCGAGGCGATCATGGCGCCGGCGGTGGAGATAAAGCCGTCGACCACGACGGGGATACCAAGGGCGGCACAGCCGATAAGAAGGCCGGCAATGCCGCCGATCTCATAACCGCCCACCTTGGCCAGGACGTCGACCGGGTCCGCGGGGTCGGGAGCGTTGACCCGCAGCCCCTCCTCGATGACCCGGATCTTGTTGGCCAGCGCCGCATCGTCGATTCCCGTTCCACGGTGCGTGACCTGGGGTACGGAGAGGCCGGTGAAGACGGCCGCGATCGCCGCGGACGGGGTGGTGTTGCCGATTCCCATGTCGCCGGTGCCGACCAGATCGATGCCGGCGTCGCGGCAGGAGGCAGCGATCTCGATGCCGGTCTCCAGGCAACGGATCGCCTCCTGCCGACTCATCGCCGGCCCCTTGGCGAGATTGGCCGTCCCCCGGCCGATCTTCTTGAGCATCAGCCCGTTCATCGGCGTGAACTCGTGGTCGACGCCCATGTCGACGACGATCACCTCGGCGCCGACGTGGCGGGCCAGGGCATTGATGGCCGCCCCCCCCTCGACGAAGTTGAAAACCATCTGCGGCGTCACCTCGCGGGGAAAGGCACTGACCCCCTCTTCCGTTACCCCATGGTCGCCGGCAAAGGTGAAGACGACTTTCTTTTGCACGGAGTCGCGGCCGGTGATGGCGACAAAGCGGCGGGCGAATTCCTCCAGCCGACCAAGCGATCCCTGCGGCTTGGCCTGGCGGTTGAGGCGGTCCTGGATGGCGGCCAGCTTTTCGGCATTAACGGGGCTGATATTGGAGAGGGTGGCATCGAGGGTCAGATCTCTGCGCATGATTGCTCCAAGGAAATCTTTATAAGTCCCAAAGGACTTACAGGTCCTATTATTGGGTTCACTTCAACCGCAGCGGCAGTCCGGAAACTACCAGCCAGGCCTCGTCGGCCGCGGCGGCCAGACGCTGGTTGACCTCGCCGGCCAGATCGCGGAACTGTCGGGAAAGACGATTGTCCGGCACGATTCCCGAGCCAACCTCGTTGGAAACGATGAAAAGCGGGGCGGACAGCGACGGCAGCAGGGTAATCAAGCGCTCCACTTCCGGCCAGACGCCCGATTCGCACTCGTCATGGTGAAAGAGCAGATTGCACAGCCAGAGGGTGACGCAGTCGAAAAGCACCCCTCCCTTGCCCGCGGCCGCCTGCGGCAGCCGTTCGGCCAGCGCCAGCGGCTCCTCCAGGGTTTCCCAGCGCGTCCCGCGGCCGGCACGGTGGCGCCGCACCCGCTCGGCCATCTCGGCGTCGCCGATGCCGGCGGCGGCGACATAGAGAAGCGTCCCTTCACAGCGTTCGGCCAGCGACTGGGCAAAGCCGCTCTTGCCCGAGCGGGCGCCGCCGGTGATGTAGGTCACGTGGGCCATCTCAATACTCGATTCCCCGACGAGCCGGCACGCCGTCGTCGTAAGGATGCTTCAGCTTCTCCATACGGGTCACCAGGTGC
>DATBML010000127.1:0-3293 GCA_036554885.1 Desulfuromonadales bacterium | reverse complement strand
CACTCGGCCAATTGCGCCGGTGACGGAGAGACGAGCCGGGAATATGGAGCATGGGCTGCCAGCAGGGATGCCATGGACTTATAGAGACCGAGCCTCGCCTCGTCTTCAGCGCCTAAGCACTGCAGCATTGCCTCGATCTTCTGAGCGAGCTCACCGGCGATGGTGCCTTCCCCAGGTTCGTCGACGTCTGTTTTCATCGATACCGATGTCTCCGACAGGCAGGAAGAATGGAGAAACCGCCACTCATGTAAAGACTAAAGGATGGAGTAGAGGTTGACAAGCGTCGACAGGGCGGCAACACGTTCACCGGGGGGCGGACTGCAGTGCCGCGGTTAGACGGGCAAAATCCGCAAGGGAAAGGGTTTCACCCCGGCGGCAGGGATCGATCCCGGCCGTGCCCAGGGCATGGTCCACCGCCGGCGCATCGAACCCGTAACCGGTCAGCGAATTTCGCAGGGTCTTGCGGCGTTGGGCGAAGGCCCCCTTGACCACCCGGCGGAAAAACTCTTCATCGGCGATCGCGACACGCGGGTGCGGGAGCGGCTCGAAGGAAAGGACGACGGAAGTCACTTTGGGCTGCGGGTGGAAGGCCCCCGGCGGCACCAGGGTCACCCGGCGGATGTCGTACCACAGCTGGCAGAAAACCGAAAGGATGCCGTAATCCCGGGTCCCCGGCATCGCGGCCAGACGGTCGCCGACCTCCTTCTGGAACATGAGAATCAGGCGGCCGAGTCGTTGGCGGTGGTCCAGAATCCGGAACAGAATCTGGCTGGAGATGTTGTAGGGAAGATTGGCCACCAGCTTGTACGGAGGGGACGGCAGCAGGCTCTCCCAGTGCAGGGAGAGGACGTCGCCCTCATGCACTTTCAGGTTCCCTGCCGGGCGGGATCGCAGCGCCGCGGCCAGGTCCCGGTCGACCTCGATGACCACCATCTCCCGGACCAGCGGCAGCATCCGGTCGGTGAGCACCCCGAGGCCGGGACCGATCTCCAGCACCCGGTCGTCAGGCTGCAATTCCGCGGCAGTGATAATCTGATCGACGACCTGCCGGTCGCGGAGGAAATTCTGACCGAAGCATTTTTTCGGACGATGTTCCATGTTGTCATGATCGCTGGAGGTGAAAAGGTGCCGGTCTGAGACGGGCTAAGGCGAACCGGTTGAATGACTTACCGACGGCGACGGGGCCAGCGGGGGATGCGCCAGGTCCGGACAGTCGGGATCAGGCGCAGAACCATCGCATAGCTCAGCCCCGCGCAGAGGATACCGTAAATCAGGCTGCCCAGGCATAGCGGCAGCAGGACATCCCAGCCGAGCCCGGCAAGCGCCGAGAACGTGAGCTCACTGGGGAATTTCGCATGTTTCATGCCCAGCAGGAGCCGGCCGGATTCATATTCCAGCGCGTAAATGAAAGGAGCCGTCACCGGGTTGGTGATGAAGACTCCGATGATGGCGGCTAGTTTGTTCTCCCTGAGCAGAAAAGCGAAGAAGATGGCAAGGGCGATCTGGAAGCCGAAGGTCGGGGTCATGCCGATGAAGATGCCGAGCGCGAACCCTTTGGCAATCTCGTCGGGTGTCGCCTGCAGGCGGATGAGGCGAAGCAGATTGAGCTTGAATTGCCTGAAAAAAGACCAGCGTCGCCACATGCTTGCCCGCCACCTACGCCTTGAAATATGTCACAGGGGGATGCCGGCCTGATCGAGAGACCAGCTCGCCAGCGCATTGAGATCGAGCGAGCCCTGACGGCCGGCGGCCAGGTAGGCATCCCCGGCTACCGCCAGCATGGCGGCATTGTCGCCGCACAGTGCCGGCGAGGGGAAGTGCACCGACACGCCCGCTGCCGCGGCCAGTTCCCGAAACCGGCTGCGCAGGCCGCTGTTGCAGGCGACGCCGCCGGCCACGACGATCCGCTCGAGATCGTGCAGCCGTGCCGCCTTCAAGGTCTTCTGGCAGAGGACGTCGACCACCGCTGCCTGAAAACTGGCGGCCAGGTCCCGCAGAAGATCATCGTCCAGCGGGTTTTTCCGGGTTTTCACATAATTGAGAACCGCCGTCTTCATCCCGCTGAAGCTGAAATCGAGGTTGTCCTGATGCAGCAGCGGCCTGGGAAAATCGATGGCCCGGGGGTTGCCCGCCGCCGCCAGCCGATCGATCTGGATGCCGCCGGGATAGGGAAGTCCGATCAGCTTGGCCACCTTGTCGAAGGCCTCTCCGGCAGCATCGTCAAGGGTGCGCCCCAGGATGCGATAACGGCCGACGGAGTCGACGCGGTAGAGATGGGTATGCCCGCCGGAAACCGCCAGGGCCAGGTACGGATAAGCGACCGGCGCCTCGAGTTGCACGGCGAGGATGTGCCCTTCCATGTGGTGAACGCCGACCAGCGGTATCCCGCGGGCGAAGGCGATCGCCTTGGCCGCCGACAGTCCCACCAGCAGGGCACCGACCAGGCCGGGACCGCGGGTCACCGCGATCCCCTCGATCGCCGTCAGGTCGGCGCCGGCGCCGGCCAGCGCCTCTTCCACCACCACCGAAATCGCCTCGACATGCCGACGGGAAGCGAGCTCGGGGACCACGCCGCCGTAGCGGGCATGGACATCGATCTGGGAGGCAACGATGCTGGAGAGAATCTGCCGCCCGTCGCGAACGACGGCAGCGGCAGTTTCGTCACAGGATGATTCGATGCAAAGTAGAAGCATGAAGAACGTTACCGATAATCAGTCATTGGTCATTGGTCATCGATCACTGGTCATTGGTTTTTTACAAATGACAAGGGACAAATGACCAATGACGACTTACAGCAGATTCGCCGCCAGTTCGGCCAGACAGGAACGTTCCCCCTTGGTCAGGGTCACGTGGCCGGAGATTTCCTGTCCCTTGAACTTCTCCACGACGTAGGCCAGACCGTTGCTCGAGGAATCGACATAGGGATTATCAATCTGGTAGGGGTCGCCGGTCAAGACGATCTTAGTCCCCTCGCCGGCCCGGGTGATAATGGTCTTGATCTCGTGCGGGGTGAGGTTCTGCGCCTCATCGACGATCATGAACTGCTTCGGAATCGAACGGCCGCGAATATAGGTAAGCGGTTCGATCTCCAGAATTCCCATATCCACCAGCTCTTTGTATCCTCGCTTGCGTTTGCCCCGCTCCTCCACGCTGCCGAGCAGCAGTTCGACGTTGTCGAAGATCGGCTGCATCCAGGGAGCCAGCTTCTCCTCGACGTCGCCGGGCAGAAAACCGAGATCCCGGCCCATGGGAAAGATCGGGCGGGAAACCAGCAGACGGCTGTAGCTCCCCTC
>DATBML010000093.1:0-7550 GCA_036554885.1 Desulfuromonadales bacterium | reverse complement strand
TGCGGATTCCGACGGCATGGCCGACCACGGCGCCGATGATCAGGGCGATGAGCGGAACGATGTAGAGCAGGAAGGAGGACTGCAGGAAAGACCTGGAGCTGGTAACCAGCCGGACCTTGTCTCCCACGTCGGCGCCGATGGTGTTATGCGCCTCGACCAGCATCGAGCGGTTGTCGTCGCTGACCTGGCAACTCTGCATGGAAGCGCAGTTCTTGCAGAAACTGCTCTTCTGGCAGAGAACCACCGCCACCATTTTCCCCTTCAGTTCGACAACATTTCCATATTCTTCAAGCATGAGTCACCTCATTTTTTCGTTACATCTATAGCATAGAACATCCGGCGGAAAAAAGTCAGGTGGCGCAACCCTCTGCTGTCATCGGCGCGGAAGGGGATTATAGAGACTCATCAGCCTTTTTGCAACACATCGCGACCGTCGAGATAGAGGGCGGACACCTCGGCGCCGCGCCCGGAGGAGCAGAGAAACTCTTCCAGATCGACGGCGGGCGGCAGCGACGGCGGAACCAGCACCTGAAAATGGGCGCCCCGATTCGCTTCGAGCACTCCCATCTCGCCGCCGAGGCCGAGGGCCGCGGCTCCGTTACGGGTCGCCATCGTCAGCAACTGCGCGGGCGACAGTCGTCCCTCGAACCAGCTCATGGCAAATGCGATTTCGTCCCACAGGGAAAGGGTATCACAACTGGCAAGGCTGTCGGTCCCCAGGGCCAGCGACACCCCCTGCTCGAGGTACAGTTCGACCGGCGCCCTTCCCACGCCCAGCCGGGCATTGGAGCGGGGGCAGAGCACGACGCTGGCGCCGGCCCGGGCCAGGCGCCCGGCATCCGCCGCCGTCACCTGCACTCCGTGAATCAGCAGGTTTCCCGCCACGAGCCCGCCCCGGTCGGCCAGGTAGGCCACCGGTGTACGCCGGGGCGGCGGGGGGAGCATCTCGTGCCACCCGACATAGGGATAGAGGACCCGCGCCAGAGGTCCGTCGGCATCCTGCAGAAAGGCAACCTCATCCGCCGATTCGGCCAGGTGGGTAGCGGTCGGAACACCCCTTCGGCGGGCAAATCCGTAAATCTCTTCGAGGTATCCGGCGGAAAGGGTGTACGGCGAGTGGGGGGAGATGCCCGGCTCGAGCGACCCCACCCTCCCCTTGTCGAGCAGGTCGCCGATGGCACGCAATATTTCCCGGTTGCGCGCCGGATCGAGACCCAGGGTCTCATAATAGATCCGGCCCTTCAGGGGCGACGTCGCATAGGCGCTGCGGGCCGGAAAGCAGGAGAGGATGTCGCCGACGGCGCCGGTGCCGGATGCCAGGACCTGCCGGATACCCTCCTGCAGGGACTGTAAATAGCGGTTCGGCACCATCCGCCGCTTCACCCGGATCACCTGCAGGATCCAGTCGACGAAGGAGTCGGTGGCGGCGACCTCGCCGACTATCGATTGCCATCGGGAGTAGTGAGTCAGTTCCAGGTGGGTGTGGGCGTTGGCGAAGGGAGGGAGCAGCACGGCCTCGCCGCAGTCGACGAGTTCGGCATCGGCGCGGCGCAGTTCGCTAAAACGGCCGACAGCGGCGATGCGCCCTCCGTCGACCAGCAGGGCGCCGTCTTCGAGCGGGGGAGTCGCGATCGGAAGCAGGTAGCGGGCACGGTAGAGTTTTGCTTTATTCATAGGACCTATGGGACCTATCTGACCCATAGGTCCTGGCAAAATCGGCTCGACGCCCTCAGGCGCAAATGGACTCGGATGGCTCGCTTCCACTCTCCGCACAGACCGCCTCCGCCTCCGCCTGCTGCAGCAAGGCGGCGATCTCCGGCTGCTGCACGATCTCGCACTGCTCGGCAAGAACCGCCGACAGGATCTCATCGGTCGTCAGCGGGTTGGCCAGGACCACCCGCAGGACGGTGATCTCCTGGGATCCATAAGCGGACGCCCGCAGCCGGGTCCGGGAAACGAAGGTTTTGCCCGCTTCCCGCTGATATTTCTGCAGCAACTGGTTGACCTGGTCGAGAATGGCATTGATGCGGCGGCTCTGGTCCGCCGTCGCCCCGGCCAGCCTCTGCTGAGCGGCGGGCGGGCAGTAACGGTAGGTCAGGATGTTCAGTTCCGGGTCGCTGGTAAGCTCGAAATCGGGATGCCGGCGGATCATTCCGGCGAAGGTCAGTGCCCGCTCGATCCCCAAATCGATCAGCAGCTCGTACCCCTTGCGGCCGATGATCGACAGCCCGGCATGCACCAGCATCGCCTTCCCCGGCCGCGATCCCTCCAGGGTGTGGCTGCCGAGGTCCTTGGAACCATGGCGCAGGATGTAGGCGGCGTGATGCTCGATGGCGGAAAGGGCCGTGGGATCCTTGAAGACGACCATGCCGGCCCCCATCGGCACATAGAGCTGCTTGTGCGCATCGATGGTGACCGAGTCGGCCCGGGCGATCCCGTTGAGCAGGTGGCGGTGGCGGTCCGAAAAGAGGGTCGGTCCGCCCCAGGCGGCATCGACATGAAAATGACAGCCGAACTCGGCGGCCAGATCGGCCATCGCTTCCAGGGGGTCGACATTGCCGGTTTCGGTGGTCCCGGCGATGCCGACCAGCGCCAGGGGACGGATGTTCTCGTCCTGCAGGCGGCGGTATTCCTGCTTCAGCAGGTTCAGATCGATCCGGTTGTTCGCATCGGTTTCGACCATCACCAGGTTGTCCCGCCCGATGCCGAGCAGGTCGGCCGCCTTGCCGAAGGAATAATGCCCCCGTCTCGAGACCAGGACGGCGATCCCGTCACAGCCGAGATGCTTCAGAGACCGGACCAGCCCCGCCTGCGCGATGCCGCGGAACTGGCCGTCCGGCGCAAAGAGGCGGTTGCGCGCCACCCACAGGGCGGTCACGTTGGCGATGGTACCGCCGGAGCAGAACGCCCCGAGAGCGTGCCGGCTGTTGTGAATCCATTGGTCGTAGAAGGCATCATCGCCCCGGTAGACCAGGCGGTGGAGCATGGCGAGCACCTGGCGCTCCATCGGCGTAAAGGCCTTGGAGGTCTCCACCTTGACCAGGTTCTGATTGAGCGCGGTCATGATCCTTGATAGCGGCAGCATGAAATAAGGGAGCGCCGAGGTCATGTGACCGATGAATCCGGGAGCCGCGGTGTGCACCGACTGGGCTACCAGCTTTTCCTTGACGAACTCGGTGTACTCGGAGACGAAGGTCGGGTCTTCGGGGATGGTCGAGGCGGAGAAATCAGACTCGATCTCCTCGATGTTGCGCTCAAGGGCGACGATGTGGGTTTGCAGAAACCCGGTGAGGTTGTCGGTAATCGCCTGATCGATGGCACCGAGGGTTGAATCAGGCGCCTCGGGAACCGTGAAGATCCGGTAGAGATTTTCCAGATTGGCGCGGGCAGCTTCTCTATTTTTCGGCATCGTCCTGTCGCTTATCTAAGCAGGAAACTGTTGTCGATCAGCCTCGTCTTCCCGACAAAAACCGCCATCAGCAGAACCGAATCGCCGTCGGCCCGCTCCTGCGCCTGCAGCGTCAATTGATGGCAGATCTGCAGATAGTCGATCCGTGCATCACTCTGCTCTTCGATCATCGCGCGCAGCGCCGCAAGAATTTCGCCGCAATCGCGTACTCCGTCGCGGGCCAGCTGCCGCGCCGCCGCAATCGCCCGCGACAGGACCAGGGCCTGCTGCCGTTCTCCGGGCGAGAGATAAACGTTTCGCGAGCTCATCGCCAGCCCGTCCGCCTCGCGCACGATCGGCATGCCGACGATCTCGACCGGCAGGTTGAGATCGAGGGTCATCCGCCGGATCACCGCCAGCTGCTGGAAGTCCTTGCGGCCGAAATACGCCTCATGCGGCTGGACGATGCCGAAGAGCTTGGCGACTACCGTCGTCACGCCGCGGAAATGCCCGGGGCGACTGCGGCCGCAGAGAGTCTCCGTGAGCCCCTCGACGTCGACGTAGGTGGCGTAGCCGGCGGGGTACATCCCGCGCGCCTCGGGGGCGAAGAGCAGGTCGGTGCCGACCGAACGGGCCATTTCCGCGTCGCGGCTCAGGTCTCGGGGATAGGCTTCGAAGTCTTCCCCCTGGCCGAACTGGGTAGGATTGACAAAGATGGAGAGGACCAGGACGTCCCCGCGCTCACGCCCCTCGCGCAGGAGCGACAGGTGCCCTTCGTGAAGGTAGCCCATGGTCGGCACAAAGGCGATGCGCTTGCCCTCGCGGCGCAGGTCGGAGCAGAGGCGCTGCATGCGTTTGATGTCGGTGATGGTTTCCATAAAGGCCGTGACGAGTGACGAGTGACGAGTGACAGGGCCGTAACAATCTGTGACAAGGGACGAGTTTTCAAATTGACTTGCCTACGCGTCACTTGTCACTTGTCACTTGTCACATCAAACTAAAAGCTGTGCTCCTTGTCCGGGAACTCCTCCGCCTTGACTTCACGGATGTAGTCGTCGATCCCCTGGCGGATGGTGCCGGAGACGTCGGCAAATTTCTTCACGAACTTCGGCGAATACTTTTCGCAGAGGCCGAGAATGTCGTGAACGACCAGCACCTGCCCGTCACAGTCGATACCGGCGCCGATGCCGATCGTCGGGATGGTGAGAGCGGCAGTGATCTCCCGGGCCAAGCCGGCGGGAATCCCTTCGAGCACCAGGGCAAAGGCGCCGGCTTCCTCGATGGCGCGGGCATCGGCCAGGATCTGCTGCGCCTGTCTCGCTTCCTTCCCCTGCACCCGGTAGCCGCCCATGCGGTGAATCGACTGCGGCGTCAGGCCAATATGCCCGACCACCGGGATATCCATGTCGACGATGGCCCGGACCGTGGCGGCGACATGAGCCCCCCCTTCGAGCTTGACCGCCTGGGCGCCGCCCTCCTTGACCAGCCGTCCTGCATTATATCGGGCGTCCCGCAGGTCGACCTGGTAGGAGAGAAAGGGCATGTCCGCCACCACCAGAGCCCGGCGGGTGCCGCGCACTACGGCCCGGGTATGGTAGAGCATCTCCTCGACGGTCACGGGCAGGGTGTTGTCGTACCCCGAGACGACCGTGCCGACCGAGTCGCCGACCAGGATCATGTCGATGCCGGCCTGATCCATCAGCCGGGCGAATGGGTAATCATAGGCGGTCAGAACGGTAATTTTTTCACCCGCATCCTTCATCCGCCGGATATCGAGTATCGTCTTCTGCTTGTCCACGACGGGTTACTCCTGTCACCCAAAAAGAGTCGGCGCACAAAAAAAGCCTGCCGGACACGGTCCGAAAGGCATGAACAGGTCCGGGCAGAGTCCCCGGCCTCTCAGCTATCGCCTTCCGTCCCGGTCCATTGGATCCAGGCGGCATCTATCTTGTCGAATCGTCTACGGCCTTGCTGGCTCCGGTACGGGTTCCGGGCCGACCGCCGTCTTCCAAAAAGCGTTTTAGCCTATACCACAATGAAACAAATGCTGTCCAGCTTTTATTATACGGACGCCCTCCGGCTCAGGCTGAAAGCGCGTTCGGACTGCTCATTCACCCTTCTCGTCGGCGATGAGACGCTTGCCATCGTGGTAAGCGACGCCGGCCAGATCCCCGAGGCCCCAGTACTCGCGGATACCGCCGAGATAGACCAAGGGGTCGAAGACACTGGCGTCGATCCTGCCGTCCGGGCCGAAAGCCGAGTCCACGGCGTGGATTTCCAGAATTTCACCCATGACGAGAACGTACTCGCCCAACTCCACCTCGCGCAGCAGGCGGCATTCGACATTGAGCGGGCACTCCGCGATGAGGGGCGCCGCCACCCGGCTGGCCTCGACCGGCGTCAGTCCGGCCACCGCGAGCTTGTCCCGCCCACGTCCCGACCTGAGCCCGCAATAATCGGCCTCGACCGCAAGGCTCGCCGGTACCATGTTCACCACGAAGCAGCCGGTGTCCCGGATCTGCTCGTAGGTCAGGCGGCCGCGATTGAGGGATACCGCCAGAGTGGGCGGGGTCTTGCTGACGATGCTGACCCAGGAAGCCGTCATGACGTCGAAGGAGCCGCCGCTGCCGACCGTCGACACCAGGGTTGTGGGCTGGGGGAAAAAGGTGATGCATGGCCCCAGTTGTCTTTTTTGCATCTGCCGTCTCCTCTGTACCGGAAATGCCGAAACTCAGGCCGGAAGCTCATCCCGCTTGCGGGTAATGCGAGCAGGGCGACCGGCCAGGCCGGAAAGGGAAAAAATCGAGGCGGGCGGCAGGGTCCCGGAAAGCATCATTTCGGCGGCTTCCCGCAGGGCCGGTTTCCGCGCCACCTGCCAGGCCAGGAGATCGGGCAGGCCGGGGATGTTCAGCCATTTCTGGGCTCGACGATACCCTTGATAAACAGCCCGGTAGCGCTGCTCGAGTGCTTGCCCGTAGCGTGCCAGAAATGCTCCGGAAAAATCGCCTGCGTGCAAAGCTTCGCCGCCGACCTGACCAGCGAGCAGCCCGGTTTCAAGGGCTTTGCCGACCCCTTCGCAGGTAAACGGCAGGGTGGTGCCGAGAGCTTCTCCGGCAACCAGAAGACCGGCGCGACTGCTCATCGCACCGGTCAGGCCGGTACGCAGCAGTCCACTGCAGGGGACACCCACCATGTCTTCCTGGCCGGCCACCGCGCGGGCGGGGGGAAAGGAACTGAGAAAATAGTCGAAGAGCCGGTTCAGGTCGGTCTGGGACGGACCGGCGCCCTGCAGAAACATGCCGCAGCCGATGTTGTAGACCCCGTCGGGCAGAGGAAAAACCCAACCGTAGCCCGGGAACAACTGCCGATCATACGAAATGTGCAGGGAGTCGGCGAATTCCCCCGACAGGTCGCGATAATAAGCACGGATGCCGACCGCGGACGGCTCCGCCTGCAGGCAGACGCCGAAATCGCGGAGAGTGCCGCTGCGGGCGCCGGAAGCCAGGATCACCAGAGGGGAACGAATCGAGAAGAGCGGCTGCCGGTCGCTGCGCACGCTGACGCCGACCACCCTTTCCCCATTCATCAGGGGAGCCGCCGCCTCACCGGAAATCAGCTGCACACCGCAACGAACGGCCTCGTCCTGCAGCAGGGCATGCAAACGCTGCCGCTGAAGGGTCACGCTGGGGACGGCCAGCCGAACCGAACGGCCGCCCGGCGCAGTCACCTCGAGAGAGGTCAGGCAGCGGCCGGCGGCGCGCACCTGCTCACCAACCCCCAGATCATCGAGAGCCCGCAGGGCGTCGGGCAGCAGGCTATCTCCACAAGTCTTCGGCTGCGGCCGGCGCGCCCGCTCGAGCAGCAGAACCCGGAAGCCCAGGCGGCCCAGGTGAACAGCTGCGGCACATCCGGCCGGCCCGGCCCCCACCACTACGACATCAGCATGCATGTTCAAACAGTTCCTGTCGTTAACGTTGGATCAAACATTTCCATTCTACACAGTCTGGCCGTTGCGTTTCAAGCATCGGCTTCCGTTTCCTGCAATTCTCCGAAGACCTTGAAATTTCGTCGATAAGTTCTATATTTCAGGTATGGGTAAAAACCGATCGGAGGTGCTTATGCAAGGGCTGATGATTCAGGACGAGCTACGGTGGCATGACCG
>DATBML010000086.1:0-3976 GCA_036554885.1 Desulfuromonadales bacterium | reverse complement strand
CTGGTGGCGGCCACGCTGCCCTACATCGAGTTCCTCGCCGGCCTGCTGCTCATCGCCAACCGGCGGGTCCGCCCGGCCGCCCTGGTGGCGGGCGGGCTGACCGCCGTCTTCATGCTGATCCTGGCAACGGTGGTCGCCCGCGGGCTCGATATCGACTGCGGCTGTTTCCGGCCCGGCGGCCACACCACGGCGACCCAGGCCCTGTGGCGCGATGCCGGCATCCTGCTGCTGAGCCTCGTCACCTACCGGCTGCGCGACCGGTCCACCCCCTGACTTCCGGCATGGACGTTCTGCTCCTGCATCCTCCCGCGGTCAAGCCGGCCGAGCCGCCGCCGGGAGTCGCCGTGCTGCTCGCCCATCTGCGCCGCCACGGGTTTTCCGCGGCGGCCCTCGACGCCAATCTGGCGGCCTATCTTTTCCTGCTCGAACCGGGCCGCCTCGCGCAGGCCGCCGGCCCGCAGCCGGCCACAGCCGTGCGCCGGGCACTTCGCCACTGCGCTTCGGCATTAAGCCAATTGCGCTCGCCGGACGTTCTCGCTTCCTTTGCCCGCTACTCTACCGCAGTGCGCCATCTCAACACCGCCCTGACCGTCTGGAACGGCGACGGCGGCAACGAGCGGCTGACCCTGGGCGACTACGACCGCACCGGCCTCTCCCCCTTCGCGCCGGCCGACCTCGAACGGCTCGCGGCGGGGGCAGAGACGAGCATTTTTGCACGCTACTTCGAAGAGGAACTGCTGCCGCAGGTCGAGACGCTGCGGCCGCGACTGATTGCCCTGTCGGTCAACTACCGGCACCAGGTGCTGCCCGCCTTCGAGTTGGCCGGCCTGCTGCGCCGCCGGCTGCCGGCCGTTCAGGTAGTCGGCGGCGGCGGGATCTTCACTTCCTGGCGCCAGATGCTGCGACGGCTCGACCTGCGCTTCTCCTGCTTCACCCGGATCGTCTTCGGCCCCGGCGAAGAGCCGCTGGCGACCCTCGCCGCCGGCGATACACCGGTCGGCGACTACTTTCTGGAAGGGGCGGGGGTGATCGGTTTCCTCCCCGATTACAGCTTCGCCCACCTCGCCGACTACCTCTCGCCGGTGCCGGTGCTACCGGTCAGCGCCAGCCGGGGCTGTTACTGGCATCGCTGCCTTTTCTGTCCGGAAGCCGCTGCGCCGACCCATCCCAACGCCATCCTGCCGGCGGCCTCTTTTCCGGAGCTGTTGGGGGAGATGGCCGGACGGCACGGGGTGCGGCATTTCCATTTCACCGACAACGCCCTGCCGGTCGCCGTACTGCGGCGGCTGGCCGCCGGCGGTGGGCCGCCGGGGCTCTCCTGGCACGGCTTCGTTCGTTTCGAAAAAGCGCTGCTCGATCCCGATCTGGTCACCGGCCTGGCCGCCTCGGGCTGTACCATGCTGCAGCTGGGGCTGGAAAGCGGTTCGCAGCGGGTCCTCGACCGTCTGCAAAAGGGAACGCAACTGGCCGAAGTTGCCGCCATCCTCGCCAATTTGAAGGCGGCCGGCATCGCCAGCTACGTCTACGTCATGCTCGGCACGCCGGGGGAGAACGAGGAAGACGCCGAGCTGACCCTGCGCTTTCTTGAAACGCACGCCGGGACCATCGGTTTCCTCAACCTGGCGATCATGAATCTGCCGCGGGAGTCGGAGCTGCTTGCCGACCCGGCGGCCGGCATTGCCGAATCGGAGCTGCTCGGCGAGGACGAACCGCTGGGGCTCTACCGTTCTTTCGCGCCAGCGGCCGGCTGGGGCCGCCGCGAGGCGAGGCGCTTTCTCGACCGGCGCCTGCTCGCTTCGCCGGCCATCCGCACCATCCTCCAGCGGACGCCGCCCCTGTTCACTTCCAATCACGCCTTTCTCTTTCCGTCGCCGTCGACTTGAACGGGACGGCTGTGGTAGAGTTGCTGGCCAACGGGTCTAATTTTAGGTCATTTTTGTCCTTTAAGTCTTTTAAGTCCTTTTGGTCCTACAGGACTTAAAAGACTTAAAGGACACCAGCGACGATCTTTATTGAAGTTTTTCAGGAATTTTTCCCCTTCATGGAACTCTGGCAGCACAGCCTGAAAAGCAGTTTGACTTGTCCGGAAGCGCTGGCGGAGCGTTTCGGGATCGACGCCGTCCCCCTGTCGGCGGTGGCCGGGCGCTATCCGATGCGGATCACCCCCTATTACCTGGGATTGATCCGCGAGCCCGGCGATCCTATCTGGCGGCAGTGCGTCCCCGATCCGCGGGAGCTTGCCGATGCGGCAGGGTTGGCCGATCCGTTGAACGAGGAAAACCTCTCCCCGGTTCCCGGTTTGGTGCACCGCTACCCTGACCGCGTCCTGCTGCTGGTTTCCGGCGCCTGCGCCGTCTACTGCCGATTCTGCACCCGCAAGCGGCAGGTCGGCTGTGCGGCGATGCGCCGCTCGTCCGCCGACCTCGCTGCCGGCATCGACTATATTGCCGGGAACCGGCAGGTGCGCGACGTGATCCTCTCCGGCGGCGATCCGCTGCTGCTCAGCGACGAGGCGCTCGGCGACCTGCTCGAGCGCCTGCGACGCATCCCGCATGTCGAAATTATCCGCCTCGGCAGTCGGGTGCCGGTCACCCTCCCCGAACGGATTACCGAAAACCTCTGCACCCTGCTGCGGGGTTTTCATCCCCTCTACCTCAATACCCACTTCAACCATCCGCGAGAGATCACGCCGCAGTCGACCGAGGCCTGCCGGCGCCTGGCCGATGTCGGGATCCCCCTGGGGAACCAGACCGTACTGCTCAAAGGGGTGAACGACGAGCCGGCGGTGATGGCCGAGTTGATGAAGGGGCTGCTGAAGATCCGCGTGCGCCCCTACTACCTCCACCACATGGACCTGGTGCAGGGGGCCGGCCACTTCCGCACCCGCGTTGAGAAGGGGATCGAGATCATTCAGGCGCTGCGTGGGCCGACTTCTGGCCTGGCTGTTCCACACTATGTCATCGACCTGCCGGGGGGGAAGGGGAAGGTGCCGGTCCTTCCCGAGTATGTCGAGAGGCTGGGGGAGACGGTGGTGCTGCGCACGCCGGCGGGCGAGCGGGTGGAATACCCCAACGCCGTGCCGGAATACTGATAGGCTGATGAAAAACGCCCATCTGCGGCGTTCCCCTCATCCTTCGTCGACGACGTACCTTCCAGGTACGCCTTACCCCTCAGGATTTCGGGCGCCTTGCATCTGGGCATTTTTGATCAGCCTGAAAAAGATGATGTCGACAACCTTTCGAAGGCGGGCCTGGCGGTCCGCCTTTTGCGTCTATGCTTTATTTAACGGTACATATTTGAATTGCATGCATCTGCCGTGAGGTCTTCATGCTCAAGGGCATCACCGGCAACGTTCTGACCCTGGGGATGGTCAGCTTCCTGACCGACGTTTCCAGCGAGATGATCTATCCGCTGCTGCCGCTCTTTCTTGCCAGCGTGCTGGGGGCGGGACCCGCCTTTCTCGGCATCATCGAGGGGGTGGCCGAGTCGACCGCGGCGTTCCTCAAGCTGGTTTCGGGGGTATGGTCCGACCGCGTGCGGCAGCGCAAGCCGCTGGTGCTCGCCGGGCTGGCGGTGGTGCTGCTGTGGGGGATGGTCAGGGAAGGCAAGACAGGGTTGGGGACGTCCGCCGGATAGGGTGTTTACAACTCTTCCGGCGTAAACGCCACCACCTCGTCGATGGTCTCGGCGCCGGTGAGGAGCATCACCAGCCGGTCGACACCGAGGGCGATGCCGGCGGCGTCGGGCATGGTTTCCAGCTCACGGAGAAATTTTTCCGGAGTGGGATAGGGGGCCTTGCCGGCGCTGCGCCGTTGCGCCTCCTCTCGCTCGAAGCGCTGGCGCTGCTCGACCGGGTCGGTGAGTTCGGAGAAGGCATTGGCCAGTTCCAGCCCGGCGATGTAGAGCTCGAAGCGTTCGGCGACGGCCGGTTTGCCTGGTTTTCTGCGGGCGAGGGCGGCGAGGGCGGCCGGGTACT
>DATBML010000069.1:0-6316 GCA_036554885.1 Desulfuromonadales bacterium | reverse complement strand
GGCACCGCGCCGGCGAGATCGGCGGCGAGGGGGACGGCTGCGGGGTGCTGACCGACATCCCCCGCCAGCTCTGGCGCGAAGCACTCGCCGGGGCGGGACAGCCGCCGGAACTGGCCGAGGCGGCCGGCTTCGCCCTCGGCCATCTGCTCGTTCCCAGAGAGGCCCTGGAAACCGACCCGGAGCTGATGGAGCGCATCCTCGAGCGCTTCCGCGCCGCCGGCGCCGAGATCCTCATCGAGCGTCCCGGGCCGGTCCGCAGCGAGGTCCTCTCCTCCATGGCACGGGCGGCCGAGCCCCTTTTCTGGCAGATCGCCCTGCAGTTTCCCCAGCCGGCAAAAATCGAGGAACGCCTCTACGACCTGCAGCTCGGCATCGAGCTCGACACCCTGGCGCACGTCGCCTCCCTCTCGACCCATGTGGCCGCCTGGAAGGTGCACGGCGCCCCGGAGATCCTCAACCGCTACTACCCCGAGCTCAAGCGCCGCAACTTCCTTTCGGCGGCCACCATCGGCCACAGCCGCTTCTCCACCAACACCCTGCCGACGGTGCTGCGCGCCCAGCCCTTTTCCCTGCTCGGCCACAACGGCGAGATCAACACCATCGCCCGGCTGCGCGAGGAGGCGCTCATGCTGGGGATCCCCCTGCCGCCGGGCGGGAGCGACTCGCAGGATCTCAACCGCACCCTGGAGGGGCTCATCCGCCGGTACGGCCTGACCCTCTTCGAGGCGATGGAGATGGTCTTTCCGCCCATCGTCAGCGAAACGGAAAAGATGACGCCGGAGCCGGCCTCGATGTACGACTTCTTTCGCCGCTTCCTCACCGCCAGCGCCCAGGGGCCGGCGGCGATCATTGCCCGACACCGCGACGCCTGCATCTTCTCCGTCGACGCCATGGGCCTGCGCCCCCTGTGGTTCGGGGAAACCGACAAGGAGTACTTCGCCTCCTCCGAGGTCGGCGTCGTCCCCCAGGAAGAGATCCTCGCCGACCCCAAGCCGCTCGCCCCCGGCGAGAAGCTCGGCCTGCGTCTGATCCCCGGCCGGAAGGCCCAGCTCCTCGACCACCCGGCGCTGCAGCGGGAGAACCTCGCCCGCTTCCGCCGCCGCACCTCTCTGGCGGCGCACGCGCAGGCACTGGTCAAGGCCCCGCTTTCACCTGCCGCACCGCCCCCCGAGGCCGACGACTTCGGACGCAACGCCTGCCTGCAGGCCGACAACCTGCTGGCGGCGCTCGCCTGGAAGGGGAGCGATGTGCGCAATCTGAAGGAGGCGGCCAAAAGCGGCACCGACCCGATTGCCTCCCTTGGCTACGACGGGCCGCTGGCGGCCCTCGCCATCGGCCGGCAGAACCTCTCCGACTATTTCAAGGAGCAGGTGGCGGTGGTGACCAACCCGGCCATCGATCGCGAGCGGGAGACCGAACACTTCTCCACCCGCGTCACTCTCGGCGCCCGCCCGAACCTGCGCGGCCCGGCACCGCGCGCCGTCCGCCTGGAGGCGCCGCTGCTGGCCGGCGGCCGGCGCCTCGGCCCGGACCCGGCCGACGAGCCGGTCGCGGCTGCCATCGGCAGCTGCACCCTGGAGGCGCTGCTCGACGCCTTCGGCGCAGCCGGAAAATACGGCGTGCGCACCCTCTCCTGCACCCTGCGGCGCGGCGAGGACATCCCCGCCGCGCTGGAGCGGCTCGGCCGAGAGGCGCTCAAAGCCGCCGGCCGCGGCGCCACCCTGCTGCTGCTCGACGACAGCCGCGCCTTCGGACCGGGGCACGACTTCCTCGACCCCTTCCTGACGGTGGCGGCCCTGCACCGGGCGCTCAAATCCGCCAAGGACAACCGGGGCGAGAGCCGGCGCCGGCGGGTTTCCCTCGTCGTCCGCTCCGGGGCGCTGCGCAACCTGCACGACCTGATCTTCGCCCTCGGCATGGGGGCCGACGCCCTCTGCCCCTACCTCATGTGGGAGCTGGCCGGGGAGGAGGAGAATGGCCTGCGCAACCTCCTCCCGGTCCTCGCCAGGGGGATGGAGAAGGTCATCTCCACCATGGGGACCCACGAGATCGGCGGCTACGGCAAATACTTCGCCTCCATCGGCCTGAGCCCGGAGCTGGCGCAGTTCTTCGAGACTCCGAACTTCTGCGGCTCCGACGCCGGCGGCCTAACCTTCGTTCACCTGGAAGCCGACCACCGCGAGCGGCGCGCCGACGCCCGACGCAAGGAGCGGCAGCCGGTGCCTGTCCCCTTCCGTCTCTATCCGCGCATCTGGAAGATGGTCGGAGCGGTGGCCAAGATGGAAGAGAGCTACGCCGACCTCTCCCGACTGATTCGCCAGCTCGAGGTCGAGCACCCCCTGGCCCTCCGCCATCTGCTCGACTTCCGTTTTCCCGAAGCTCTCGCCGTCGACCCCGAGGAGGTCGACACCTCGGTCGGCGGCCACAGCCTGCCGATCCTCTTCTCCGCCATGAGTTTCGGCTCGCAGGGGGAGACGCCCTTCCGCATCTACGCCGAAGCGGCCAAACGACTCAACATCATCTGCATGAACGGCGAGGGGGGAGAGATCGCCGACATGCTCGGCAAATACCGCAAGAACCGCGGCCAGCAGGTCGCCTCGGGGCGCTTCGGCGTCCACATGAACCTGCTCAACTCGACCGACTTCCTCGAGATCAAGATCGGCCAGGGGGCCAAACCGGGCGAGGGAGGGCATCTGCCGGGCTTCAAGGTGACGGCCAAGATCGCCGCGGCGCGCAGTGCCGCGCCGGGGGTCCCACTCATCTCTCCCTCCAACAACCACGACCTCTATTCCATTGAGGACCTGGCCCAGATCATCGAGGAATTGCGCACCGCCAACCCGCACGCGCGGATTTCGGTCAAGGTGCCGGCGGTGGCCGGCATCGGCACCATCGCCCTGGGGATCACCAAGGCCGGCGCCGACATCATCACCATCAGCGGCTACGACGGCGGCACCGGCGCCGCCCGCAAGCACGCCATCAAGTTCGTCGGCCTACCGGCCGAGATCGGTGTGCGCGAGGCGCACCGGGCCCTCACCGGCGCCGGCCTGCGGCACAAGGTGGAGCTCTGGGCCGACGGCGGCGCCCGCACCGGCCGCGACGTGGTCAAGCTGATGCTGCTCGGGGCCAACCGGGTCGGTTTCGGCACCATGGCGATGGTGGTAATCGGCTGCACCGCCTGCCGCGGCTGCCACCTCGACACCTGCCACGTCGGCATCGCCACCCAGATCGAGGGGATCGAGGAGGCGCAGCAGCGCGGCCTGAAGCGCTTCGTGCCGCGGGTGCTGGAAAACGGTATCATCTACGAGACGACTTTCTTCCGCGCTCTGGGCCAGGAAATCCGCGCCCTCACCGCCCGCCTCGGCGTCAAGAAAACCCAGGACCTGGTCGGCCGGGCCGACCTTCTGGTGCAGGCTCGCGCCACCGGGCGCCTCGACCTCGGCGACTTGCTGGCACCGGTCGAAGGCGACGGTCCCCGCATGGCCGAGAGCAAGGTGCGGATCATTCGCAAGCCGCTCAACTACCTCACCTCTCTCATCTCGCAGTTGGTCACCGACGCCTTCGACGGCGGCGACGACCGGGTGCGTTACGACGACTTCAGCGCCTCGAGCTCCGACCGGGCGATTGGCACCACCCTGGCCGGAGCGATGACCCGCGGCCTTGCCGAAGGGCGCTTCGGCGAGGAGAAACGGGTCCTGCTGCACTTCAAGCGCGACTCCATCCCGGGCAACGGCCTGGGGGCCTTCAACATCCCGCCCATCAACATCCGGGTCGAAGGGGGAGCCCAGGACGGCGTCGGCAAAGGGGCCGGCGGCGGCAAGATCGTCATCCTCAAAGGGGAGAACCGCAACGGCCTGCGCGTCGGCGGCGCCGTCGGCAAGGGGCTCGCCTACGGCGCCCAGGGCGGCACCTTTCTCATCCAGGGAGACGCCGACAGCCGGGCCTGCATCCGCCTGTCGGGCGCCGACGTCGTTCTCGGCGGCCGCATCCGCCGGCCGCTCGCCGACGACCAGGGGCACTTGGCCGCCGGCGCCAATCTCAAGGGATTCGCCTTCGAGTACATGACCGCCGGCCGGGCGGTGGTGCTGGGCGACCCCGGACCCTGGCTCTGCTCGGGGATGACCGGGGGGACGGTCTACTGCCACCTCGACACCGGCATGGGCCTGACCCGCGAGGCGCTGCGCCGGCGGCTCGCCCGCGGCGCCGAGGTCGAGATCCGCGACCTCGAGGAGGAGGACGTCGCCGCCGTCAACGAGCTGCTGCTGCAGTACCACCGGGAACTGCTCCACTCGCACCAGACCGAGGAAGCCGACTGGGTGGAGCAGGTCCTCGCCGCCTGCCGCACCCGTTTCGTCAAGATCGTCCCGGAACGGACGGCGGTGCGGCCGCCGGTCGCCACGGAATAATAGGGACAAGAGACCGCGTTCAATTCCTTGCCAGCGCGAAGAAATCGTCTAGAATGGATGAGCCGTCCGCACACCGGACATCCGATCAAACCAGAACACGGAGGAACCAATGGACAAGTACCGCTGCATGATCTGCGACTACATCTATGACCCCGCCGAAGGCGACCCGGGCAACGGCGTCGCTCCGGGCACCGCCTTTGCCGATATTCCGGACGATTGGGTCTGTCCGCTGTGCGGCGCCGACAAGAGCAACTTCGAAAAAGTCTGAGCGGGAGGGAGTCATGGCGAAAAAACCGTACGTCGACCAGGACGTCTGCATCAGCTGCAACCTCTGCGTCGACACCGTTCCCGAGGTCTTCCGCATGAACGAGGACGGACTCGCCGAGGTTTACGATCCGGCCGGCGCCTCCGAGGACAAGATACAGGAAGCGATCGACGCCTGTCCGGTGGCCTGCATCCACTGGGAGGACTGACTCTGGGGATGGGCGAAAACGGCCGGTTCGTTGCCCCGGCCGCCGCCGGAGAAAGCCTTTTTCGCACCCTGCGGCCCGGTTCCCTCCCTTACCGCAGCGCCCTCGCCCTGCAGGAAGAACTGCTCGAACGGCGGCGGCAGGAGGGCGAGGACATCCTCATCCTCCTGCAGCATCCGCCGGTCGTCACCCTCGGCCGGGGCGCCAGCGAGGAGAACCTGCTGCTGTCCGCAGCCGAACTGTCCCGCCGCGGCGTCGGCCTGGAGCGGGTCGGCCGCGGCGGCGACGTCACCTTCCACGGCCCGGGGCAACTGGTGGGATACCCCATCGTCGACCTGGAGCCGCTGGGGCGCGACCTCCACCGGTATCTGCGGCTTTTGGAGGCAACCCTCATCGACGTCCTCGCCGCCTTCGGCCTGGTTGGG
The DNA here is from genome assembly GCA_036554885.1 of Desulfuromonadales bacterium. Classification (GTDB taxonomy): domain Bacteria; phylum Desulfobacterota; class Desulfuromonadia; order Desulfuromonadales; family DASPGW01; genus DASPGW01. The sequence continues at coordinate 1,018 of DATBML010000069.1, read as the reverse complement.
GATCGGATCGCCGGCAAGACCGGGGTCTGGGTGGCGGGAGAGAAGATCGCCTCGATCGGCGTCGGCGTGCGCCGCTGGGTCAGCTGGCACGGCTTCGCCCTGAACGTCGCCGCCGACCTCTCGGGGTTCGCCGCCATCGTCCCCTGCGGCCTGCCGGGTGTCCGCATGACCTCGCTGGAGCTCCTGCTCGGCCGACCGGTCCCGCTGCCGCAGGTGGAAGAAGAAATCATCCGTTCCTTTGCCAAAACTTTCGTCAGCCGCCACGCAGGAGAGTATGTCTTCAACGAATCAGAGAAAGCCCGACTGGCTTAAGGTCCGCTTCCCCGGCGGTCCTAACTATGCCCGCATCGACCGCTACCACCGGCAGCAGGGGCTGCATTCGGTCTGCCGCAGCGCCGCCTGTCCCAACCAGGGGGAGTGCTGGAATCGCGGCACCGCCACCTTCATGATCCTCGGCGACCGCTGCACGCGCAGTTGCCGCTTCTGCAATGTGCAGGACGGCCTGCCGCTGCCGCCCGACCCGCAGGAACCGCGCAAGGTGGCCCGGGCGGTGGCCGAGCTGGGACTGACGCACGCCGTCGTCACCTCGGTCACCCGCGACGATCTCGCCGACGGCGGCGCCGCCCACTTCGCCCGCCTGACGGAGGCGATCCGCCGGACCGCGCCCGGCTGCCGGGTGGAACTGCTGATCCCCGACCTCGGCGGCAGCCGGCAGGCGCTGGCGGCCATCCTCGCCGCCGGTCCGGACATCCTCGGCCACAACCTGGAGACCGTTCCGCGGCTCTACCCGGCGGTGCGCGCGGGAGCCGTCTACGAACGCTCCCTGCAGCTGCTGGCTGACGCCCGCGAGCTGGTGCCGCAGATCCCGACCAAATCGGGGCTGATGCTCGGCATGGGGGAGGAGCGTGCGGAGTTGCTCGCGGTTCTCGCCGACCTGCGCCGGGTTGGCTGTTCCCTGCTCACCCTCGGCCAGTACCTCGCCCCGACCCGCGGCCATTATCCGGTTGTGCGCTATCTG
>DATBML010000059.1:0-12884 GCA_036554885.1 Desulfuromonadales bacterium | reverse complement strand
CAAGGAAATGGCAATCGAGCTTGTCCAAAGGGCTCCGGGAGGTAAGTCATGAGCATCTACGAATGGCTGCAAACGATTCTCTTTTTCGCCGTCCTGCTGGCGCTGGTGAAGCCGATGGGGGACTTTATGGCGAAGGTTTTCCAGGGGGAGCGGAGCTTTCTCTCCCCGGTTCTTGTCCCCTGCGAAAACCTCCTCTACCGCATCTGCGGAGTGAGGAAGGATGAGGAAATGGGCTGGAAGCGCTACGCGGCGGGCCTCCTTCTTTTCAATCTGCTGGGCGGCTCGGTTCTCTTCGGAATCCTGATGCTGCAGCAGTTCCTGCCGCTCAACCCGCAGAAGATGCCGGCGTTTTCCTGGCACCTGGCTGTCAACACCGCCACGAGCTTCATGACCAACACCAACTGGCAGAACTATGGGGGGGAGGGGGCGGCCAGCTACTTCTCGCAGATGTTCGGGTTCGCGGTGCAGAATTTCCTCTCCGCCGCCACCGGCATCGTGGTCGCCATTGCGCTGATTCGCGGCTTCGTGCGGCGCAAGGCCTCCGCCATCGGCAATTTCTGGGTGGATCTCACCCGCTGCAACCTCTACATCCTGCTGCCGCTGTCGCTCGTCTTCGCCATCTTCCTGGTCTCCCAGGGGGTGATCCAGAACTTCAGCTCCTACAGGACGGTGCCGCTCGTGCAGCCGGTCACCATGGAGAAGCCGAAGCTCGACGACAGCGGTAACCCCGTCAAGGATGCCCAGGGAACCCCGGTCCTTGATACGGTGACGGTCAAGGAAGCGACCATACCCATGGGCCCGGTCGCCTCCCAGGAGGCGATCAAGGAGCTCGGGACCAACGGCGGCGGCTTCTTCAACGCCAACTCGGCCCATCCCTACGAGAACCCGACCCCGCTCTCCAACATGGCGGAGATTTTTCTGATCCTCCTCATCTCGGGCGCTCTCACCTACACCTTCGGACGGATGGCGGGGAACCCCCGCCAGGGGTGGACGCTCCTGGCGGTGATGCTCGCGATCCTGGTCTTCGCCATGGGCGTCCTCTACTGGGCCGAATCGGGCGGCAACCCGCAGGTGGCGAAGCTTGGCGTGCACGGCGTCAACATGGAAGGGAAGGAGACCCGCTTCGGCCTGGCCGGCAGCGCCCTCTTCGCCGTCTCCACCACCGGGACCTCCTGCGGCGCGGTCAACACCATGCACGACTCCCTCACTCCCCTCGGAGGCATGATGCCACTCTCCCTGATGCTCCTTTCCGAGGTGATCTTTGGCGGGGTCGGCACCGGGCTGTACACCATGCTCGCCTTCGTGGTGATCGCGGTCTTCGTGGCGGGGCTGATGATCGGCCGGACCCCCGAATTTCTCGGAAAGAAGATCGAGGTGCAGGAGATGTGGATGTCGATCATCACCGTCCTCACCTCCGGCATCCTCGTCCTCATTTTCTCGGGGATTGCAGTGATGGTGCCGTCCGCGGTCGCCTCCATGGCCAACCCCGGCGCCCATGGCCTCTCCGAGGTGCTGTATGCCTTCGGCTCCATGTCCAACAACAACGGCAGCGCCTTCGCCGGGCTTTCCGGCAATACTGTCTTCTACAACCTGACCGGCGCGCTCTGCATGTTCGTCGGCCGCTTCGCCCCCATCGCGGCGTCGCTCGCCATGGCCGGGTCGCTGGCGGAGAAGAAGTTTGTCCCGCCCAGTCTGGGAACGCTTCCCACCGACAAGGTCCCCTTCGCCATCTGGCTGACGCTCGTCGTCCTGATCGTCGGCGCGCTCACCTTCTTCCCGGTGCTGTCGCTGGGGCCGATCGTTGAACATTTCCAGATGATGGGGAGGTAAGAAACCATGTCGAAACACGCACCCGCACCGATTTCCATCTTCGACCCGCGGATCCTGCGCCCCGCCCTGGTCGAATCGTTCCGGAAGCTCGACCCCCGCACCCTCTGGCGCAACCCGGTCATGTTCGCCGTGGAGATCGCCAGCGTCATCACCCTGATGACCTTCGCCATGTCGCTCACCGGCGCGAACAAGGAGCCTGCCTGGTTCACCGGCCTCGTCTCCGCCTGGCTCTGGCTGACGGTCATCTTTGCCAACTTCTCCGAGGCGCTGGCTGAGGGGCGCGGCAAGGCGCGGGCCGCCAGCCTGCGCAAGACCCGCACCGATGTAACGGCCAAGCGTCTGAAGAAGCCGGAATTCGGCGCCCCCTACGAGATTGTCCCCGCCAACCAGCTGCACAAGGACGATTATATCCTGGTGGAGGCGGGAGATCTCATCGCCGGCGACGGCGACGTCATTGCCGGGGCTGCCCTGGTCAACGAGGCGGCAGTGACCGGCGAATCGGCCCCGGTGGTGCGCGAGGCGGGGGGGGATCGCAGCGCCGTTACCGGCGGCACCAAGGTGACCGCCAACTCGATCATCGTCCGGATCACCGCCAACCCGGGTGAGACGTTCCTAGACAAGATGATTTCCCTGATCGAAGGGGCCAAGCGGCGCAAGACCCCGAACGAGATCGCCCTTGAGGTGCTGCTGATCGCCCTTACTGCGGTCTTTCTGCTGGTCTGCGCCAACATCAGCCCCCTCTCCGTCTACAGCGTCAAGGCCACCGGGCAGGGTGAGCCGGTGTCGCTCACGGTGCTGGTGGCCCTGTTCGTCTGCCTGGCGCCGACCACCATCGCCGCGCTCCTCCCTGCCATCGGCATCGCCGGGATGGACCGGCTCTTCCAGAAGAACGTTATCGCCCTCTCCGGACGGGCCATCGAAGCGGCCGGGGACGTGAACGTGCTGCTGCTCGACAAGACCGGCACCATCACCCTGGGCAATCGGGAGGCGGTGGCCTTCGTCCCTGTTGGCGGGCACACGGAAAAGGAGCTGGCCGAGGCGGCCCTGATGTCCTCCCTGACCGATGAGACCCCGGAGGGGCGCAGCATCGTTGTGCTGGCTAAGAACAAGTACGGCCTTCGGGCGGAGGCGCTCCCCGCCGACGCGGAAACCATCACCTTCAGCGCCGACACCCGCCTCTCAGGGCTCAACGCGGGAGGGATGCAATACCGCAAGGGTGCCGCCGACTCGACGGTCGCCTTCGTCAAAACCCTTGGCGCGAAAAACATCCCGAGCAACCTGGACGACGTGGTGGACAAGATCGCCCGGGCCGGGGCGACTCCGCTCGTGGTGAGCCGCGACACCGAAATCCTGGGAGTGATCAACCTGAAGGACATCGTCAAGGGGGGGATCCAGGAGCGCTTCCAGCAGCTGCGCAGCATGGGGATCAAGACCGTCATGATCACCGGCGACAATCCGCTGACCGCCGCGGCCATCGCCGCCGAGGCCCAGGTGGACGACTTCCTCGCCCAGGCCAAACCAGAGGAGAAACTGCGGCTGATCCGGGAAAACCAGGAGCAGGGGTACATGGTGGCGATGACCGGCGACGGCACCAACGACGCCCCGGCCCTCGCCCAGGCCGACGTGGCGGTGGCGATGAACACCGGAACCCAGCCGGCCCGGGAGGCGGCCAACATCATCGACCTGGACAGCAACCCCACCAAGCTCCTCGACATCGTCGAGGTGGGGAAACAGATCCTGATGACCCGGGGGAACCTGACCACCTTCAGCATCTCCAACGACGTGGCCAAGTACTTCGCCATCATCCCGGCGATGATGCTCTCCGTCTATCCGCAGCTGGACGCGCTGAACATCATGCGCCTGGCGACCCCCATGAGCGCCATCCTGTCGGCGGTCATCTTCAACGCGCTCATCATCCCGCTGCTGGTGCCGCTGGCGCTGAAGGGAACGAAGTTCCGCCCCATGCCGGCCGAGAAGCTCCTGATCCACAACCTGCTGATCTATGGGGTGGGTGGAATCATCGCGCCTTTTATCGGGATCAAGGCGATCGATATGGTTGTTGGGATGTTTGTGTGAAAACGGTACCACCCCCCGTCCCCCTCCTAATTTAGGAGGGGGTCCCCGTCAGGGCGGGGGTGGTAAAAAGGAGAAACCCATGAAAGACCTGAAACCGGCAATTCTATTATTCGTCATCTTCACCCTCATCTGCGGCGGCATCTATCCGGCGGTTGTGACCGGCATCGCCTCGGTCGCCTTCCCGAAGCAGGCCAGGGGGAGCTTCATCACCGACCAGAGCGGCCGCGAGATCGGCTCGGCGCTCATCGGCCAGCCCTTCTCCGACCCGAAGTACTTCTGGCCGCGCCCCTCGGCCACCCCGGAGTTCGGCCAGAACCCCGCCGGTTCCAGCGGCTCCAACGCCGGCCCCACCAACCCCGCCTATCTCCAGACGGTCGCCGACAGGGTTGCGGCGCTCCGCGACACCGGCATTACCGGCACCGTTCCGGCCGACCTGGTGCAGGCCTCGGCCAGCGGCCTCGACCCGCATATCACTCCGGAGTCGGCCCTGGTGCAGATCCCACGCATCGCCCAGGCGCGCGGCTTGAGTGAGGAGGCGGTGAGAAAGCTCATCAGCCAGCATACCGAAGGGCGCCAGCTCGGGTTCCTCGGGGAACCCCGGGTCAATGTGCTGCTGCTGAACCTGGCGCTGGACGGGGAGGGGAAAGGACAAAAATCCCATGGGTCATTTAAGTCCCTGTTATCGCCCAAAAAACAGGTAAAATGATATCCATGAGAAACGACGACGAGCGCCCCTCGCCGGAAGCCATGCTGAAGCTGGCTCAGGCGGAGGAGGAAGCGCAGGGGAAACACGGAAAGCTGAAGGTCTTCCTCGGCTATGCTCCCGGGGTCGGCAAGACCTACGCCATGCTGGAGGCGGCCTGGTGGAAGAAACTGGACGGCCGGGACGTGGTGGCGGGGTATGTGGAGTCCCACGGCCGGTTCGAGACCGATTCGCTTCTGGCCGGTTTCGAGATCCTCCCGAAGGCGCAGATCACCTACCAGGGGGTGACGCTGGCGGAGATGGACCTCGACGCAGTTCTTGCGCGCAGGCCGCAGATCGCCCTGGTGGACGAACTGGCGCACACCAATGCCCCCGGCTGCCGCCACAAGAAGCGCTGGCAGGACGTCTTCGAGCTCCTCGACGCCGGGATCGACGTCTATACCACTCTCAACGTGCAGCACCTGGAGAGCCTCAACGACGTTATCCACCAGATCACCGGTATCGTTGTCCGGGAAACCCTCCCCGACTCCGTTCTCGACCGCGCCGACGAGATCGAACTGATCGACCTTCCACCGGACGAGCTCCTCAAGCGGCTCAAGGAGGGGAAGGTCTACACGGCGGAGATGGCGGCGCGGGCGCGGGAGAACTTTTTCCGCACCGGCAATCTCCTGGCGCTGCGGGAGCTGGTCCTGCGGCGCGCGGCCGAGCGGGTCGACGCCCAGATGGAGGAATACCGCCGCGAGCACGGCGTCAAGGAGGTCTGGCCCGCGGCCGAGCGGATCCTGGTCTGCATCGGCGCCAACCCCCGCTCGATCCGCCTGATCCGCGCGGCCAAGCTGATGGCGGCCGGGCTGCGCGCCGACTGGATCGCCGTCACCATCGAGGCCCCGGTCAAGGTGCGTCCCTCGGAGAGTGATCTCAAGCAGCTCACCGAGCACATGCGTCTGGCGGAGAGCCTCGGGGCGGAAACGGTCACCCTTGCCGGGCACAACGTCGCCGAGGCGATTCTGAGCTACGCGCGTTCCCGCAACGTCACCAAGATCATCATCGGCAAGCCGACGCATCCCCGGTGGAAAGATCGGCTCTTCGGCTCCGTGCTGGACGAGGTTGTCCGCGGCAGCGGCGAAATCGATGTCTACGTCATCACCGGCGACAGCGAGAAGGCGCCTCCGCGCCCCGCCGTCGCGGCGCCCCGGAGGGGCTGGCAGCCGCGGGACTGGGCCTGGAGCCTCGGGGGCTTCGGCACCGCCACCGCCGTCGCCTTCCTCATGTTTCCCTGGTTCACCCTGGTCGACCTGGCGATGATCTATCTGCTGGGGGTGGTCGCCACCGCCAGCCGGGTCGGCAAGGGGCCTTCCCTTCTCGCCACCCTGCTGAGCGTGGCCGCCTTCGACTTTCTCTTCGTCCCCCCCCGCTTCACCTTCGCCGTCACCGACGTGCGGTATCTCTTCACCTTCACCGTCATGTTCTTCGTCGCCTTCGTCATCAGCCGGCTGACGGTCAAGGTGCGGGAGCAGGCGGAGGCGGCGCGACTGCGGGAGAGGAGAACCGCCGCCCTCTACGGCCTGAGCCGGACGCTGGTCCAGGAGCGGGGGGTGGAGCGGCTCTCCGCCATCGCCGTGAAGCACATCGGCGAGCTCTTCGGCAGCCAGCTCGTCATCCTCGTTCCGGGACCGGAAGACAACCTGACCGTGCCGGTCACCGGCCCCGGGACCTTTGCTCTGGATCCGAGGGAAATGGCGGTTGCCAAGTGGGTCTTCGACCACCGGCAGCGGGCGGGGATGGGGACCGACACCCTCCCCGGCGCCAAGGCCCTCTATCTTCCGCTTGCCGCCTCATCCCGGACGATGGGCGTGATGGGGATACTTCCACCTCCGGCCGCCGGCCCCTTCGATTACGAGCAGATCCAGATACTGGAGAGCTTCGCCAGCCAGACTGCCATGGCGATCGAGCGGGCGTTTCTCGCCGAGGAGGCGCAGCAGGCGCTTCTCAAGGCCGAAACCGAAACTCTGCGCAACACCCTGCTCAGCTCCGTCTCCCACGACCTGCGCACGCCGCTGGCAGCCATCACCGGAGCAGCCACCACGCTGCTGCATGCCGAGGGGGCTCTCGACCAGCCGGGGCGCCTGGAGCTCGTCCAGACCATCTGCGAGGAGGCCGAGCATCTCAACAGGATCATCCGCAACGTCCTCGACATGACCCGCCTGGAGTCCGGGGCGATCACCGTGAAGAAGGAGTGGCAGTCGCTGGAGGAGATCGTCGGCGTGGTGCTGAACCGGCTTTCCGAAAAGCTACAGAACCACCCCTTGACGACGGGGTTGCCGGAGGACCTGCCGCTTCTCCCCTTCGATCCGCTCCTGATCGAACAGGTGCTGACCAACCTGCTGGAGAATGCCGTCCGCTACACGCCGACGGGGACGCCGCTGGAACTCGCTGCTTCGGTCAGGGAAGAGGAGGTACTGGTGGAGCTGTCCGATCGCGGACCGGGGATTCCGCCGGGGGAGGAGGAGCGGATCTTCGACAAGTTCGTGCGCGGCATAGGCGCGGGCGGAGGGGTCGGGCTCGGGCTGACGATCTGCCGGGCCATCGTCGCCGCCCACGGCGGCCGGATCTGGGCAGAAAACCGGGCGGGGGGCGGAACGGTCTTCCGCTTCACCCTTCCCCTCGGCGGCCGGCCGCCCATGCTGGAACCGGAGGAGGCCTGAGGGAGGGCGGCCCATGGCACAGTCTGACGCATTGATACTGCTGATCGAGGATGAACCACAGATGCGACGGTTTCTGCGGGTGACGCTGCAGAGCTGCGGTTACCGGCTGGTCGAGGCGGCCACCGGCGAGGAAGGTCTCGCCCAGGCCGCCACGCGCAGCCCGGACGTGATCCTCCTCGATCTCGGGTTGCCGGACCTCGACGGCCTTGAGGTAACCCGGAGGCTGCGGGAGTGGAGTGAGGTGCCGATCATCGTCCTCTCGGCCCGGGAGCAGGAGCGGGACAAGGTCGGGGCCCTCGATGCCGGCGCCGACGACTACCTGACCAAACCCTTCGGCGCCGGGGAACTGCTGGCCCGCATCCGGGTCGCCCTGCGCCACCGCATCCTGCAGCAGTCCGGGCAGGTCGAGCCGCTCTTCACCCTCGACGACCTGCGGGTCGACCTGGCGCGCCGCCAGGTTTTCCTTGGCGAGCGGGAGGTGCACCTGACCCCCATCGAATACCGACTTCTGGCCGTGCTCATCCGCAATGCCGGGAAGGTGGTCACCCACAGCCAGCTCCTGAAGGAGGTCTGGGGGCCGCCGCACATGAACCAGACCCAGTACCTGCGCGTCTACATGGGACAGTTGCGGCACAAGCTGGAGGCCGATCCGACGCGGCCACGCTTCTTCCTCAACGAGCCGGGGGTGGGCTACCGGCTCAGGATCGACCTGCCCTGAATACCTACCGGATCGCGAGGGTTGCATGAAACTGCGAACCAAAATCCTCGGCGGCTACGGCCTGATCCTGGTCTTCCTCATCCTGGTCTGGGCCTGGGCGGTTATTCATCTTTATCGTCTGGGCAGAGCCAGCGACGCCATCCTGAAGGAAAACTTCAACAGCATCCTGGCCGCAGAGAACATGATCGACGTCATGGAACGGCAGGACAGCGCCGCTCTGCTGCTGTTGCTCGGCTACCGGGAGGAGGGTACCGCCCAGTTCCGGGAAAACGAGGTGGAATTCATCCAATGGCTGGCCAAGGCCAAGGGGAACATTACTTTGCCCGGCGAAGAGGGGGTGCTCGCGGCCATCGAACAGGGGTACCGGGACTATCTGGCCCTCTTTGCCGAACTTCAGGAAGCTCTACCACTAAGGGAAAAGGAATCCCGATCTTTTTACCACGAGACCCTGCTCCCCCGGTTCCACGAGGTGCGCGGCGCCTGTCTGCGCCTGCGGGAGATGAACCAGAAGGCCATGATCGAGGCATCGAAGCGGGCCCAGCGGGTCTCGGTGCAGGCCATCTGGTCCATGAGCGGTGCCGGGGTCATCGCCGGCGGGGCGGGATTGCTGTTCAGCATCCTGCTCTCGGGGATACTGGTCAGGCCCCTGCTGGCGATGGCCCGGGCCACGGAGCAGATCGCCGAAGGGGATTACGATGTTTCCCTGGAGGACGGAACGGGGGACGAACTCGGTCTGCTGGCCCGCCAAATGATGGTCATGAGCCACAAGTTGAAGGCCTTTCACGAGCTTAACATCGGTCGCCTGATCACTGAAAAGCGCAAGGGGGAAGCGATCCTGCGCAGCATCGGCGACGGGCTGCTCGTGGTGAACGAGCAGTTCGAGGTCATCGGCGTCAATCCCGAAGCGGGGCGGATACTCGGTAAGCCTTCGGAAGGGATTGAGGGACGGCATGTCTTTGACCTGCTGCGCAACCAGGAACTCTATGACCACATCCGCGCCACGGCGGAGACCGGCACCCCGCCGGCCCTGGCGCCGGAGCAGGCGGTCTTCAACCTGGGCGAGGAAGAGCCGGCGCGCTATTTCCGCGTCACCATGACGCCGGTCAAGTCGGAGGTGGACAAGGTGCAGGGGGTGGTGCTGCTGTTCCAGGACGTGACCCGGCTCAAGGAACTGGAGCACCTGAAGAGCGAATTCGTGATGACCGCCTCCCACGAGCTGCGCACCCCGCTGACCGGCATCGCCATGGGCATCGGCCTGCTCGAGGAGAGCGCGGCCGAAAAGCTTTCGAAAAAGGAGCGGGAGCTGTTGCGGGCCGCCAGCGAGGAAACCGGGCGCCTCCAGGCCCTGGTCAACGACCTGCTCGACCTCTCCAGGCTCGAATCGGGGCGGATGGAGATGGAGATGGTGCCGGTTCCCGCGATACTTATCTTGGAGAAGGTGGCGGCTGCCTTCAAGACGCAGCTCGAAGCGAAGGGAATCGCCTTCACCTGGAAGGCGCCCGAGGACCTCCCCCGTCTCCAGGCCGACCCCACCAAGATCACCTGGGTCCTCGGCAACCTGGTCTCCAATGCCCTTCGCTACACCGAGCCGGGCGGCCACATCCGGCTGCAGGCCAGGGCATCGGGCGGATGGGCCTATCTCTCGGTCGCCGACGACGGCGCCGGCATCCCCCAGGAGTTTCAGTCGCGCATCTTCGACAAGTTCGTCCTGGTGAAGGGGGACACCCGGGGCGGCAGCGGCCTGGGCCTGTCCATCTGCAGGGAGATCGTCAAGGCCCACGGCGGCACCATCTGGGTCGAATCGTCGCCAGGGAAAGGGAGCACCTTCACTTTCACCCTGAAGACGGCGGAGCAGAACAAACATTCTCAGGCAAAGGAGAGCTGACATGCCGGAAGAGAAGATTCTGGTCGTCGACGACGAGAAGAACATCCTGCTGACCGTCAAGCACGCCCTGGCGGAGCAGGGGTATCTGGTGCAGACCGCAGCCACCGGAGAAGAGGCGCTGAAGCAGCTCGCAGAGTGCAATTTCGACTTGCTGCTGCTCGACCTCAGACTTCCCGGGATTGACGGTCTGGAGGTGCTGCGGCAGGCGGCACTGAAACGCCCCGACATCCGCGTGGTCATCATTTCCGCCTACGGCACGGTGGCCAATGTCGTGGAGGCGATGAAGCTGGGCGCCGTCGATTTTCTGGAGAAGCCGTTTACACCCGAGGAGTTGCGAAGTCTGGTCGGCCAAGTGCTAGCCCGAAAGTCGCTGCCCGAGAAGGCAGCCAACTACCAGAGCTGCATCGAGCTGTCCAAGCGCTGCGCGGGCGAGCGGCACTTCCGGGCCGCCGCCGAGCATGCCCGCCGCGCCGCCGGCTTCGACCCCGCCCGGCCCGAGGCCTTCAACCTGCTCGGTGTCTACGCCGAGGTCCGGGGGGAGAAGCTGGAGGCGCAGAAGCACTACCGGGCCGCCCTGGAGCTCGACCCCTCCTTCGAGCCTGCTCGACACAACCTCAAGCGCCTGACGATGGAAGGGAAAGGCCGTGTGGAACTTGGTTAGCAAGGGGGGACAGCGGGGCCTGACCCTCCTCGGGGGTCTGGGCTCCCGAGCCTGCATCCCTGCCATCCGAAGCAACACGCGAAACCAGGTTGACCTTCCGCAACCAAGCGTTTAGAATCTGCCCTGGAAATACCGCCTGGGGGCATTTCCCATTCCATTTGCACCGCGACCTGTCCGGGCAGCGGTCAGGCGAAGTGAACCCATGAAGGAAACGGAAAAATCGAAGCCGCAGGGCCGCTACCTCCTCGTCCTCTCCCTGGCGGCGCTGGGCGTGGTCTACGGCGATATCGGCACCAGCCCCCTCTACGCGATGCGCGAGTGCTTCCACGGCCCTCACGCCCTGCCAGTTACCACCTGGAACGTCCTGGGCGTCCTCTCGCTGATCTTCTGGTCGCTGGTGCTGGTGATTTCGGTTAAATACCTCGTCTTCATCCTGCGAGCCGACAACCAGGGGGAGGGAGGGATACTGGCCCTGACCGCCCTGGTTTCGCCGGAGCGGACGCAAGCCAAGGGAGGTCGGCTGCTGCTGATCCTCATGGGTCTGTTCGGGGCGGCGCTCCTCTACGGCGACGGCATGATCACCCCGGCCATATCCGTGCTCTCCGCGGTCGAGGGGCTGGAGATCGTCACGCCCGTCTTCGCCCCCTACGTCATCCCCATTACTGTCGTCATCCTGGTCGTCCTCTTTTTTTTCCAGCATCACGGAACGGCCGGTGTCGGCGTTATCTTCGGACCGGTCACCCTGGTCTGGTTTGCGGTGCTGGCTCTCCTCGGCATCACCAAGATCGTTCAGCATCCGATCGTGCTGACGGCGGTCAGCCCCCACTACGCCCTGGAGTTCTTCCTGCGCAACGGCTGGACCGGTTTCCTCGTCCTTGGATCAGTCTTTCTGGTCGTGACCGGCGGGGAGGCACTCTACGCCGACATGGGGCACTTCGGCACCCGGCCGATCCGGCTCGCCTGGTTCGGACTGGTGCTGCCGGCGCTTCTTCTCAACTATTTCGGGCAGGGAGCGCTCCTCCTCGCCAGGCCGGAGACGGTGTCGAACCCCTTCTATCTGATGGCCCCCTCTTGGGCGCTCATCCCCATGGTGGTGCTCGCCACCGCCGCCACCGTGATCGCCTCGCAGGCGGTCATCTCCGGCGCCTTCTCCCTCTCCATGCAGGCGGTGCAGCTCGGTTACAGCCCGCGCCTCGACATCGAGCACACCTCGGCCCGGGAGCGGGGACAGATCTACCTGCCGGCGATCAACTGGCTGCTGATGCTCTGCTGCATCGGCCTGGTCATCGGCTTCCGCTCCTCCAGCAACCTGGCGGCCGCCTACGGCATCGCCGTGACCACGACGATGGTGGTCACCACCCTCCTCTTCTTCTTCCTCACCCGGGATCGGTGGCGCTGGCCTCTCCCGCTGGCGTTGCTTCTGTGCGGCTCTTTTTTGGTCTTCGACCTTGCATTTTTCAGCGCCACCATCGCCAAGATCGCCCACGGCGGCTGGTTCCCTCTGACGGTTGCGGCGGTGATCTTCACCCTCATGTCGACCTGGAAGCGGGGCCGCCGCATCCTCGCCGCCCAACTGCAGGCCGGCGCCCTCCCCCTGGAGGATTTTCGCGCCAGCATCCAGCTCTCCCCGCCGCAGCGCGTCCCCGGCACCGCCGTCTTCATGTCCGGCAACCTGCGGGTCATCCCTTCGGCGCTGCTGCACAACCTCAAGCACAACAAGGTGCTGCACCAGCGGCTCGTTGTCCTCTCGGTGGTGACCGAGGAGATCCCGCATGTCCCCGCATCCCGGCGCGTCACCCTCGAAGCGGTCGGGGAGGGAATGTACCAGATGGTGCTGCGCTACGGCTTCATGGAAGAGCCGAACATCCCCGCGGCCCTTGCCGGGGTAGAGCTCGACGGCTGGAAGTTCAACATGATGGAGACGACCTTCTTCCTCGGACGCGAGACCCTCATCCCCTCGAAAAAGCCGGGGATGGCCCTGTGGCGGGAGAAGCTTTTCATGGTCATGTCGCGCAACGCCCGCTCGGCGACCGACTTCTTCGGCCTGCCGCCCAACCGGGTTATAGAGCTCGGGGTGCAGATCGAGATCTAGCCGGCTGATGAAAAAAGCCCATCTGCGGCGTTGCCCTCCTCCTCGTCGCTGCGGCGTACCATCCAGGTACGCCTCACTCCTCGGATTTCGGGCGCCTTGCATCTGGACATTTTTGATCAGCCGAAAGGTAGTCTCTTCTCCGGCACAAATCTCCTCTGACCTCTCCCAACCCCAGCGAACCGGCTATAATGGTGAGCATGAGCCGACGAACCGT
>DATBML010000044.1:0-7613 GCA_036554885.1 Desulfuromonadales bacterium | reverse complement strand
TGACCCATCGTCAATGACAATCAGGTCGATGTTCTGCCAGCTTTGGCTCAACACGCTATCGATGGCCTGAAGTACGTAATCCTTGTGGTTGTAGGAAGGGATGACGACGGATACAAGCATCCCTTACCTCCCGGTTTCCGGCGGGGGAAAAAGAGTTTTTTCCACCAGGTCGCAAAGAATATGGATGATCGCCACATGAGCCTCCTGAATATGCGGCGTCTCCATGACGGGAACGGTGAGATTAAGATCGACGATGCCGCCGATGTTGCCGCCGTCGCGGCCCAGCAGACCAATCGTCTTGCACCCCATGGAGTTGGCCGCCATGAGGGCTTGGAAAACATTGTTAGAACATCCCGAGGTAGAAATGCCGACGACGATGTCGCCAGGCACGGCCAGAGCCTCGACCTGACGCTTGAAAACTTCGTCGAAGCCGTAGTCATTGCCGACCGCAGTCAGGATCGACGTATCGGTGGTCAGGGCGATGGCCGGCAGTGCTCTGCGCTCCAGCAGGAACCGGCCCACCATCTCGGCGGCCAGATGCTGGGCATCGGCAGCCGACCCGCCGTTGCCCATGACCAGAATCTTGCCTCCTTTGCCGAGGGCGGCGGCGATAACCCCGGCCGTCTCGGCGATCGTTGCCGACAGGCCTTCGGCCACTTGGGCCATGGCCTGTTGATGCTTTTCGAAATGGCGGTGAATCTGTTTGATGTCCCCTGTCATTGTTCCTCCTCGAAACGGAAACGGCCCTGCCACCCCGACCAGCGCGACCAGCAGCGCAAAAAGAAATCAATCTCCGATTGCCGGTCCCCACCTTTTCGCTTCATGTCCCGCACGAAATGCCAGATGTCTTTGGCCAGACGGGCCGGCCGGCGCCAGGCCGGGAGTCGGCTGCCATCCAGGTCGACCAGGGCAACGGCGAAACAGTCTCCCTCCGGCCGGACGAGAATATTGTCCCAGTTGGAGTCGCCGTGGATCCCCAGAAAGCGGTGCAGCCTTCCGAACACGATCCCGAGGCGGGCGAGCAGCGCCCGGCGGCGGACCGATGATTGCAGCGGGTAGAGGTCGGACAGCCGGCTCGCCCCGGCGAAATATTCGGTCAGGATGTAGGAGCGCTCCAGCAGCCGCCACCGCCGTTCTTCCATGCAGAGGCACGGCTCGGGCAGCGGCACGCCCCGCAAGCGGAACGCCAGGGCCGCCAGCCAGGTGCGCAGCGCCCGTGACCGGCGTAACACGTGGCGAAGACGATACGCCCAGCCGCGGCAATTATATCGTTTGAGGATGTACTGCCGGCCGGCGATGCGGACCCTGGCCGCCACACAGCTGTTGCCCCGCCCGGGCATCACCTCACCCTGCTCCAGTACCCGGTCCGGGTCGGGGAGCAGAGCGGCCAGCGCCTCTTCGGCGGCACTGTCCCGGCGGCGAAAGATCCTGAAGCCGCTCCTGGCCTCGCGTACGAACTCGCGGTTGCTGCCAAGAGCGAGCCGGCCTTGCAGGCGCCAGCGGGCAAATGCCTTCTTCAGCGCCAGCCGTTGAACGGCCGACAGCCAGCGCCGCACTTCGCTGCGGTCCGACGACGCCAGGTAGGCGTCCAGAAAGCGAACGGCCTCCGCTCGTCCGCACTGCGGCAGCAGACCGGCATACAGGCCGGCCAGTTCCTCCACACGCCCCGCTTCGCCAATTGGCCCGGAGAAGAGGCGCGACGACGGGCCGGCCGCGAAGGCGAACCGGCCTGCAGCCGCCGTGGCGGCGACGGTAATCGTGGCGGCGCAAAGCCGGCGGTGCCGCCAGCCCCGATCATGGGCAACCTGCAAAAATACGGCGAGCTCGCGCGTCAGCCGGAGCCTGGTGGCGAAGTCGAGAATGGGCCAGGCATCGCGGAAAAATTCCGCCAACGACACGGCCGACCGGCAAGGCGTCGAAACATCGCTCAGGCGTTCTTCAACCATCGCGTCCATTCGCTCAGAAACAGTTCCCGACAGGTGCCGGCGGGGTCGGCGCGTTCCAGATCGCTGACAAAACGTCGCAGGTCAGCCGCCGCCCGACGCCGGTTGAGGCGGGCACGACAGCAAGCGGCGTCCACATCGACCAGGACGATTTCCGGGTACCCATCGCCCCCCCTTACCAGTACATTGTTCCACTTGAGGTCCCCGTGGCAGCAACCGGCAGCATGCATCCTTCCCAGCACCTCGGCGCAGCGGCGCAGAACAGCTTCCCTGGCAGGCGCAGTGGCGTGCTCCCAGTACTGCTGCAGATCGAGGCCTCCGTCAATGAATTCCGTCACCAGATAGGCATCGCCAAGCAGCCGGAACTGCCGCTCCTCGATGCAGAACAGGGGAACCGGCACGGGAACGCCGCGGGCAAGCATATGGTGGCTGACTTCCCAGGTACGGATCGCACGGGATGTCCGGAAGGCGTTGCGCACCCGGTAAGTCCAGCCCAGACAGCGATAGTGCTTGACGAAGCAAGACCGTCCGGCGATCTCGGCCATGACCGCAAACCCCCGGCTGCCTGGCTTGAACACCCGCCCTTCCCGCAGAAAGCCCTGGGGGGAGGGCAAAAACGCCTGCAGAACCTCCCGGTTGGCATCGCCGGGCGTCAGGAGAATGCGAAGGTCCGGCCGCGAAGTCCCCTGTTCAAATCCGGCCATCAGCTTCTGCCCAGTGTGCGCAGGAACTTGCGCAGATGCGAGAGGTCGAACAGGAGCGATGGGCAGAGGCGCAGGCCGTCAAGATATTCCTGCCGGGCCTGCGGATATCGCCGCGCCAGGTAGAGCGAACGGAACAGGGAGAGATGCTGCCTGGCCTCGAACTCGCGGCGATAGCCCATGAACTCAGCCGGCAGGACGGCCGGATCGAAGAGGATGTCGACGATCCCGGTCCCGGCCTTGAGAATGAGGGGAAGATTGTGACGCAGGCTGTCGTCGTGCTTGTGGACCTCGAGTACCGGTTCCGCCAGCGCGGCGCAGTCGAAAAGAGCCAGAACCTGGGCAAAGACCGGTATATCCTCACTGCTGCGCACCTGCTCCGGGTACCGGATACGCTCGAAAACTCGCCGGGCCATGATCGTCGCGCCATTGGAAATACCGAATTCCTTGCGTATGTATCGGTGGAAATTCTGCCGCGGGTCGGTCGACAGCCCAAACGCCGCGTGATTACGGGTGCGACCGTCCGGATGCACCGAACGGTGACCGGCGCAGACCATGCCCCACCTGGTGCTGCCCGCCAGAAATTGCCGGAAACGCTCGAGGGCATCGGGCAGCAGGCGGTCGTCGGCATCGAGAAAAAGCAGGTATTCGCCGCAAGTCTCACGAACGCCGCGGTTGCGTACCGCCGCCAATCCCCGATTCTCCTGGCGCAGATAAATGAAGCGCTGGGGATGCTTGCGCTGCAACTCGGCGACAACCGCCGGGGTTGAGTCCGTGGAGCCATCATCAATCACTACGACTTCGTAGTCGTCACCGCGCTGGGCCAGAGCCGACTCGAGGGCACGGGGAAGCAGATGAGCATAATTGTATGCGGGAATAACGATGGAAAACAGCATAAATCTCTCTTCCCGTCAGATCGGCAGCTTGGGGGTGCGACCGAAATCTTTCTCATAGAGGCGAACCGCCCGCTGGCGGACCTGTTGCCAGAATGCGCGGTCCTCGCGCAACGTGACCGGCAACGTCTTTCCGCTGTAGCGCCGCACGAAACGCAGCACGTCTCGGCGGCTCAGGCCGATATCCAGGCTCGAGAAAAACAGACCGGCCACGTCTTTGACGACCCAGCGACGCGGGGTGCGGCTGCGCAACTGCACCCGGTGCAGATCGATGAGATAGGTACGCAGCCTAGCAGGGTCGCGAACCTCCAGCGGCAGGGGCAGCTCCATTAGAAAATGACAAAGATAGAAATCGCGATGGTTGACGCCGTTGCGATGAAGGGTACGGGCGATGTCTGCCACCTTTTCGAGCAGGGCCTTCCTCAGCGGATAGGCGGGAGGATGGTCTGGCCAGTTGCGGCAAAAATCCTCCAGGCTGACCGTCTCCCGCAGTTCATCAGTTATCAGGAACGACTCGCGGCGGGCTGGGTTCTTCCCCCGGGTGCCGAAGCCGGCAATGGTCATCGTCTCGACCCCCAACTCACCAAGCCTTTCGATTGCACACTTTTCGTTCTGCGCACCGAGCACTGGCCAGCGCAACTGCAGCAGGTTCTTGAAAATCTCCCGCCAGCCGACACCGTAGTGCGCCTTGAGGAAATAGCCGCGACCGTCGATTTCAAAGCGCAGGGTGCGGCGTCCCCCCAGCTCCCGGTAAACGGCGCCGTCGAGGGCCATGAGCCGGTCAAAAGCGTCGTTGGTGGAGAACACGCTCTGCAAATCGGCGCGCAGTTCAAGCACGGGGCACCCTCCTGCGAGCGGTCTCTTCGATAAGGTCGGCGGCCTTCTCCGGCAGACTGAAGATATCGGTGCGCCGCACGTAGGCCAGCGCATTTTCCCTCCAGGTCCCCGCCGCGACGGGGGACAGCATCTGCAGCAGTTGGTGATTGAGTTGCTCCTGCCTGAACGGTTCGGAAACGAGCAGTCCGGCCTGCGCCTCCCGCACGTGGAAGCCGTAACCGCAGACCTCGGTTGCCAGAACCGGCAGGCCGGCGGCCAGCGCCTCCAGCAAGACCGTGCCGGTATTCTCCGTGTAGGCCGGATGCAGCAGCAGATCGGCAGCCAGCAAAAAGCGGGGCACGTCGTCCCTGCCGCCAAGCAGGTGCAGCCGATCCTCCACGCCGAGCCTACGGGCCAGGCGCAAAAATGGTGCGTTCTCGCCGCGGCCGACTACCACAAGACAGGACCGCCGCCGCAGCGCCTCGGGCAAGGCGGCCAGGGCGCGCAGAGCACGGTCGAGGCCCTTGGTCTTGAAGGCTGAGCCGACCATCAACACCAGCTTGTCTTCGGTCGGCACTCCAAGTTCCCGGCGTACTTCGGCGCGGATCGCACTTGCGTTTTCCGGAGCGATGCGGTCTGGTGAGATGCCGGGCGGCAGCAGATGAAAGCGCTCCTCCTGGGTGCCGTAGCAGCTCTGGAACTTCGGCTTTTCCATCGGCGAAATCAGCAGGATTTCAGTGCCGGCCGATGGGGAGAAGACGCTCCCTTCCAACTCAACAAAGGTCCGGTAACGGCTCCCCAGGCGAAACAGGGGGCCGTGTTTCTCGCGCGAGCGCGCCTGAAAACAGGTATCCGCCGCATAGTAGATGTCCAGGCCGGGCATTTTGTTGAAGCCGACGGTCGCGTCGAACCCCCCTTGAGCAAGCAGCGGCAGGACTCCCCGGACGAAACTGCTGCAGCGGGCGTGATTGCTCATGCCGTGCGCCGGAACCAGATGAAGCTCGAGTTCGGCAGGCACCTCTCCCTCCCAGGACATGGCGAACACCCGCACACGATGCCCGCGCTGCAGGCAGGTTCGGGCGATGCGAAGAAAATCGCGCTGCAAGCCGCCATAAGGGAAAAACCTGAAGAGACAGAAGGCCAGATTCATCGAGCGCTTATCCCCGACGCCCCAGCCCGGCGTGCCCCTGGTGGCGGGCATAGGCGGCCGTGTAGAGGTCTTCGTAATTGCGGATCATCCGCTCCGCCGAAAATTTCGTGACGGCCCGTTCCCTGGCCAGGGTCCCCATAGCCGCCCGCTCCTCCGGAGAGATCCGCCGCATCTGCACCATGGCCTGCGCCAGCGCCATTCGGTCCAAAGGATCGATCAGGATGGCACTGCCACTGTCGCCAACCACTTCGGGAATCCCACCCACCCGGGAAGCAATGGCCGGGCGGGCGGCAGCCATGGCCTCCAGCAGCGCTAACGGCAGCCCCTCCCGCAAGGAAGGCAGCAAAAAAACATCCAGCGACTGCAACAGCCGTGGAATGTCCCGGCGGAATCCCAGAAAGAAGACCCGGCCTTCGAGCCCCAGGGTATGGGTCGCCTCCTTCAGAGACGCTTCCAACTCCCCCTGACCGGCGATCACCAGGATACTGTCGGGCAGGGCAGCGGCGGCCTCGGAAAAAGCCTCGATCAGTGTCTGGTAGTTCTTCACCTCGGAAAGACGACCTGCGGTGCCGAACCAGAAGCGGTCCTGCATCCCCGGCAATATCTCCGCCTTGGCCACCTGCCGCTCAAGATCGACGAGGAACGGCTCATACTTCAGACCATTCTGGATCGTCGTCACCTTCTCCGGCCGCAGCCCCCAGTTTTCCGCCAGGATATCCTGTGAAACCCCCTCGGAAATGCCGACGATCCGGAACAGGCGGCGGTAGAGAAGCCAGTTGAGCAGCTTGCGCTGCCAGGTGCGGGCCGTGCCGAGACCGTGCAGGGTGGAGACTATGATCGGCTTCGATTTCGCAAGCAGCCCGGCCATGACGCCGAGGGGTGTTGACCGGTGCTGCTGGCAGTTGACGACCTGAATCTGCTCCTGGTCGATGATCCGTTTCAGACGCAGAATCAGCGACAGATTGTACCAGCGCATGGAACCGGTTCGACTGCGCAGATAGATCACCTTGTGGGCGATTGTTTCCAGCCGGTTATGGCCGTCGGGGTCACCGCTCAGAAAACAGACAACCGTACGGAAACGGGCCGGATCAAGGCTGGCCTGCAGGTTGAGCAGCTCGTAGTTCCCCCGATACTTGTGAATGATCTGCAGCACGGCGATCATAGCATCTCCGGGGAAGGACCCGCCGGCTCCAATGGCAGCAACCGCTCCACCGCGCGCAGCACTTCGGCCATGGCGATGCTGCCGCCACACTCGGCATCGCGGTCGCAGGCCTTGCGCAGACAGGGCGAGCAGTCGAGCGGTGCCTGCAGACGGATGTGCCGGTCGCCCCGTGGGCCGTTGCGACGGGCATCGGTCACCCGGTACAGGGAAACCGTCGGCGTGCCGACGGCGGCGGCAATGTGCACCGGACCGGTATCGCCGCCGACCACCAGATCGGCCCGCGCCAGCAGGGCGACCAGTTCCGGCAGGGTCCCACGCGGCCAGACAACAGCCTGTCCGCGACAGGCTTCAAGAATTTGCCTGGCTGCAGCCAGTTCAGCGTCGTTACCCCAGGTGAGCACCGGGCGTACCCCGCGCCGCTGCAAGGCAGCAGCCAGATTGCACCATCGGTCGAGAGGCCAGAGCTTGGTCGTCCAGGTGGTGCCATAGTGCAGAACCACGAGGGGAGTCTCAGGCGTCTCCGATTCCAGCAGATGCTGCGCCACCGCCCTGGCCGCCGCGGGAACAACCGGCAGGGGACCGGCAAGAGACCGCTCGCTGCCCCCGGGGAAGGCGGCCCTTGCCACCGCCAGCGAGCGTTCGGTGACGTGGAAGTCTTCCTCCGCCAGGGGAACCCGGCGGTTGGTGGCAAGCAGGTTGGGCCATTCGCGCACGCCATCGCGGGCGAGGCCGTAACGCAGCGGCGCCCCGCAAAGCCGGGTGAAGAGGCCGCTTTTGCTGTTCCCCTGCAAGTCGAGGGCGACGTCGTATCGCTCGGCCCGCAGAGCCCGAACGATCTCCCACCCCGCTCGCAGACTTTGCCCGTACCCTTGCCGCCGCCAGACTCTGGTTGCCAGACAGTGCACCCGGCGAATCAGGGGATGCCCCACGAGCAGGGGAGCGAACGAC
>DATBML010000480.1:0-5771 GCA_036554885.1 Desulfuromonadales bacterium | reverse complement strand
CTGGTGGGTCGGTCCGTCTTCGCCGAGACCGATCGAATCGTGAGTGAAGACGTAGATCGGGGCAATCCCCATCATCGCCGCCAACCGAATCGGGGGGCGCATGTAGTCGGCAAAGATCAGGAAGGTGCCGCCGTAGGGGCGCAGGCCCGGGGTGTGCGCGAGGCCGTTGAGAATCGTGCCCATGCTGTGCTCGCGCACTCCGAAGTGGATGTTGCGGCCGGTGCCGCCGGGCCGGAACGCGCCCTGACCCTTAAGTTCGGTGTTGTTCGAAGGGGCGAGGTCGGCCGAGCCGCCAAGCAGAAAGGGGAGGCGGGCCGCCAGGACGCCAAGGACGATGCCGCTCGCCTTGCGGGTCGCCATCGGCCCCTCGGCCGGGGTGAAGTACGGTAGTTGCCGGTCCCAGTCAGAGGGGAAGCGCCCCTCGGCGGCCTCCAGCCAGGCGGCGAGAAGCCCGGGGTCCCTGTCGAGCCTCAGTCGCAATCTTTCCCGCCAGGCGCGTTCCAGCTCAGCGCCCCTTGCCCTGGCTGCGCCCAGGTGGGACGCTACCGTCTCAGGGATAACGAAGGTGGCCTCCGGATCGCGGCCGAGGTGAGCCTTGAGCAGGTGCACTTCCTTCTGACCCAGCGGAGCACCGTGCGCCTCGGGGGAATCCTGCAGGTTCGGCGCACCGGAGGCAATGTGGGTGCGGGCGATGATCAGCGAGGGGCGGGGATCATGCTTCGCCCGGTCGAGGGCGGTGTCGATTTCCTGCAGGTTCTCCCCTTCCACCCTTTGCACGTGCCACCCGTAGGCAAGAAAACGGGTCGCCACTTCCTCGCTGAAGGCAAGATCGGTTTCCCCCTCTATGGTGATGCGATTATCGAGGTAGAGGTAGGTCAGGTTTCCCAGCCGCAGGTGGCCGGCGAGTGACGCGGCTTCGGCAGCGACCCCCTCCATCAGGTCGCCATCGGAGCAGAGGGCGTAGACACGGTAGGCAAACAGCTCAGGGTCGATATGCTCGGCCAGGAAACGACCGCCCATGGCCATGCCGACGCCGACGGCGAAACCCTGTCCGAGCGGGCCGGTGGTCGTCTCAACGCCCGGGGTATGGCCGAACTCGGGGTGCCCGGGGGTACGGCTGCCAAATTGCCGGAAGTTCCTGATCTCCTCCAGCGGCAAGTCGTAACCGCTGAGGTGAAGCATCGAGTAGAGAAGCATGGAAGCGTGACCGCAGGAGAGAATGAAGCGATCCCGACCCGGCCAGTCGGGATTGACCGGGTTGAAGCTCAGGTGGCGGGTGAAGAGGAGATAAGCAATCGGGGCAGCTTCCATGGGGGTGCCCGGATGCCCCGAGTTTGCCTGTTCGACGGCGTCGACAGCCAGCAGGCGGATGGTGGCTATACTCTCGGCAGCCAAAACCGGATCGATTGCGGGGTACGGATGCATGGAGTCTCCTTGCTTGAGTGGCCTGTGCCGTCCCATTGAAACAGGAACAGAACGATTTTTCAAGCAACGCGCAAGACAGAAGCAGATTCTCGGCTAAAATTGCTTTGGCTGGGCCGGGCGGACGCCCGGCCGCTGCAAAAAGAAACGTTGGCGGCCTCGACAATGCGCCTCCTCCAGGTAAGGAACCCGGTCGAGATGGCGCTTTATGCTGCCGCCCCCAGCACAAGGAGGTGATGGGTATGTTCTATTTCGCCTACGGCGAGAACATGGATGAGGCCACCTTGGCGGCGCGTGGAGTGAGCTTCACCAAGGTCTGCATTGGCAAGGTGCGCCACCTGCGGCTGTCGTTTCAGAAACCAGGCGAGGACGGGACCGGCAAGGCCGATCTCAAGGATGACAAAGGGGGGGTGACGGAAGGGGTGGTCTATGATGTCCCCGAGGCGAGCCTGGCCAATCTCGATGTCTACGAAGGGGTGGACAAGGGCCATTACCGCCGCCAGGCCGTGACGGTGCAGACGCCGCGCGGTGAACTCGAATGTGTCCTCTACCGGGCAGCCAAATTCAAGGGGGGGTTGAAGCCGAGCCCGGACTATCTGCAGAACATCATCCGGGGGGCGGAGGCGCATCGCCTTTCACCGGAGTACATCACTTTTCTCAAATCCCACGATACCGACTGACATGCCAGGGGCACGGAATGCCGTGCCCCTGCCTCGCATCGTCTACTGAACCGGTCAGCCTCGACGGAAACCACAGTGTTCCATCAATACCTGCATCTTCTCCCGGCGGGACCCTTGCCAACGCGCCAGCAGCCGCTCGGCCAGCGTAACGCCGCTTTCGGCAATCTCCTCGATTCCCTCCAGATAGGCCTCTTCGTCGAGCCCGCGCTGGTTCTGTTGTCTTTGTCGCTGCAGGCCGCCCCGGGCTGTGGACAGCACCTCCAGCGCAACTTCACGCAAATTCCGTCTGTCGAACGGAGTTTTCAGACCGAGACGCCACGCCCGGCGGCAGAGTTCGGCGCGCTCTTCCGGCCGCTGATGCCTGAAGAGCGACCAGACTTCTTCGTACGCGGCGCGGTCGTAGAGGATCCCCTTGAGCAGGGCCCCCACCGCCAGGGTCAGGTGGGGCGGCAGGCTGTCGGCCGGTCGGACTTCAATCTGCGGACGCAGTCGGGCCTCGGGAAAGAGGGTCGAGAGATGCAGGTCCCAGTCGGCCAAGGTCGCCCGGTGGCCGGCGAATCCCTCGGCCAGGTAGCGGCGGAAGGGGAAGCGTTCGCCGGTCAGGTCGAGAAAACGGCCATCGCGAAAGATGAAATACATCGGCACGTCGAGGGCATACTCGACGTAGGTGGCGAAGCCGGCATCCGGGGCGAAGAGCTGGGGGAGCAGGCCGGTGCGGTCGGGATCGGTGCGGGCCCAGATCTCGCCGCGGGTGGTGAGAAAGCCGGTCGGCCGTCCCTCCATGAGGGGCGAATTGGCGAAGAGGGCGTAGAGCAGGGGCGCGAGGGCGATCGACAGTCGCAGCTTGTCGATGCAGTCGGCCTCGTCGGCATAGTCGAGGTTGACCTGCAGGCCGGCGCTCTGCTTCATCATTGCCTGTCCCAGGTCTCCGGTGCGCAGCATGTAGGGGCCCATGACCCGGTAACGGGCCTTGGGAAGCCATTCAATGCGCTCCATGGGGGTGAAGGGCTGCACGCCCAGGCCGAGAAAGGCAAGGCCGAGGGTTTGCGCCTGATCGACGATCTGCTCGATGTGTCGGGAAAAATCGGCATGACAGCAGTGCAGGTCCGGGCAGAGCTGGCCGGAGAGTTCGAGCTGACCGCCGGGTTCCAGGGTGATGGAAGAATTTTCCCCGAGCAGGGCGATCAGGTGGCCCTCCTCGCGAACGGCCCGCCAGCTGCCCTTCTGTTCGAGATGCTGCAGGAGAGCCTCGATGCGCGAATAGGCAGCGGCCTCGCCGGTTTCGGCGTCGACCACCAGCTTTTCCATCTCGGTGCCGATTCCCCAATGATCCGCAGGCTTGGCGGCCCGGGCCAGGTAGTCGATCAGGTCCTGGGTGGCGGTGATCGGAAAGGCCAGTTCGGTTTTCAGTATGGTCGTCATGCAGATAGGATAACACTTCCCATGACGAAAACGACGGCAGTGGCCTTCCCCCGAATGAAAAAAGGCCGGCGCGAGGCCGGCCTTGCAGGAACAGGCATGACGAGGAGGGTCATGAGCCCAGGTAGGCGGTTACGCTCGCCGCGATGGTCTCGAAGATCTTGGTGAACTCCTTCTCGTCGCGCTCCAGCAGGGTGATGCGGAAGCCCATCTCCGGCGTGCAGAAGGAGGAGAGAGGGACGGTGCAGATGCCGGTGGAGGCGAGCAGGTAGTAGACGAAGCGTTTGTCGAGGGAGCAGCCCGGCTGGTTGACCAGCCCCTCGACCAGTTCGCGCACCTCCTTGACCTTGATCGGCAGGGTTTGCTTGTCGGTCAGCCGCCCCTTGTCGAAGGCGACCGCCATGTAGAAGGCGCCGTTGGTGCGGTTGACCTTGAGGCCGGGCACCCCTTTGAGAATGTCGTAGGCGATGTTCGAGCAACGCTCATAGCGGCTTTTGCGCTCCTCCAGGTATGCCGGGTACTTGGGATGGCTGAGCAGTGCCGGGATTGCCTTCTGCGGAAGCGTGGTGGAGCAGACTTCGACCATTTTCGAGTTGAGGATGCTCGCCACGTACTGCTTGAACATCGGGTCCTTGTCGGCGTTGTAGACCTCGATCCAGCCGCAGCGGGCGCCGGGCCAGGGGGCCTCCTTGCTGATTCCCTTCATGGCGATGGCCGGCACGTCGCCGATCAGGTCGGAGATCGGCTTGGTCGATTCGCCGTTGTAGACGATGTTGTGGTAGATCTCATCCGAGATGATGAAGAGGTCGTATTCTTTCGCAATCGCAATGATCTCGCGCAGGACGCGCTCGGGGTAGACGGCGCCTGTGGGGTTGTCGGGATTGATGATGAGAATGCCGGAGATGGCCGGGTTGTACTTCACCGACAGGCGCAGATCGTCAAGGTCGGGGTACCAGTTGTTGTCCGGATTGAGCCGGTAGGATACCGGCCTTTGCCCGGCGTGGGCGGCTTCGGCCGAGGAGTGGGTGGAGTAAGTCGGCGAGGGGCCGATCACCCGCGCCTCGCGGCGCAGAAAGCCGTAGACCTTCTGGATGGCATCGCCGAGTCCGTTGAAAAAGAGGATGTCGTCGGCGGTGATCTGCGCCTTGCCGCGCTTGTTGGTCAGCTCGGCCAGATATTGGCGGGTCTCCAGCACGCCCCGGGTCGGGCAATAACCGTAGGCGCAGTCCTTCATCGCCAATTCGGCAACGATCTTCTTCATCCAGTCGGGAATCTTCTCCCCCTTGGCCACCGGGTCGCCGATGTTCTCCATGTTGGTCTTGATGCCGAGCGCCTTGAGCTTGTCGGCGATGTCGACGATAGCCCTGATCTCATAGGTCAACTCTCCGGCACCGATGTGGACGATGTTGTTGCGCATGTGTGTTCTCCCCGATATTATGCTATGAAGGCTCCGCCCCGAGCGGAGGCCAAAGTGAACGAATAAAAAAAGGCCATGGACGTTGTGCCCATGGCCTTGGTTCCTGCAGCAGGTGAGGGGTTAGACGCCCCCCTTAAGGCAACGAGCAAAGGATGAACAAGCGGCCGCGGCGGCGGCCGCGCTGATAGCTCGTGCCGCGCTGGTGGAAATCCGTTTGTGGCTGGACGCGTATCCCATCTGTTCTGCTCCGTGCTTTGTGTCGAATTGGTTACCACAGCGTGCAGGGAAAGTCAATTCTTTCCTCGCGAGGGGAGTGCCCGAATAATCCATTCAATGCCCGGTCCCGCTTTTTGATAAGACACGGGCGTGGACATCTGTGGAACGCATGCCGTCGCAGGGAGCAGATTAGCGTGATAAATATGAAAATTAATATTTTATAAAGAGTTCAAGGGCTGTTAAAAAGACTTTACCGCTGAATTGCAAAATGGTTAAATACGCATTATTTTGGCGCCCGGTGATTTCTGAAAAAAGGATGGGACGTAAAGGTGCAGATCCAGGTCCGTATTTGGACCGTCAGAATGATTTCAATTGGTTGATCAAACTACAGGGAGGAAACAGGAACATGGAAAAACGAATCTGTTTGGTGGTGTTTTTTCTGGTTTTTTGCGGTCTCGGGTTCTCTCCGGCGACTCGAACAACCTGGGCGCAGGAGGGTGGGGCGAAAGCGACCCTCGTCGACGCTGATTGTGTAAAGTGCCATGATCGTGAGCCGGCGGAGATTGCAGCCAAGGGGATGGCCCACAAAACCGAGATCACCTGCCAGGCCTGTCATG
>DATBML010000479.1:0-4142 GCA_036554885.1 Desulfuromonadales bacterium | reverse complement strand
CGGTAAAGTTCACTCGAAACAGCCCTGAATCTGCGCGGAGAAGGAGCAAAGGAGGATAGATGATCGAGCCGAGAGAGGTCTTGAAAAAAGGGGACGGGGTGCTGGTGGTTCACGTGCAGGTCGATTTCTGCCCCGGGGGGGCTCTGCCGGCGCCGGAAGGGGATAGGGTCGTCCCTGTCCTCAACCGCTGGATCGAGGCGGCGCAGGAATTGGGAATTCCCGTTTATGCTTCCCGGGATTGGCACCCGCAGCGCCACGCGAGCTTCAAGGAGGAAGGGGGCGAGTGGCCCCCCCACTGCCTTCAGGATAGCGAAGGGGCAAGATTCCATCCCGATCTCAGACTCCCCCCCAACGTTGTGAAAGTTACTTCGGGTGTGCGATTCGATTTCGACCAGTATTCGGCCTTCAAGGAGACAGGATTTGCCGCGCTGCTTCGGAAAGACAAGGTGAAGCACCTCTGGCTCGGCGGCCTGGTTCTGGAATATTGCGTCATGGAATCGGCGCTGGGCGCGCGCAAGGAGGGGTTCGAGGCGACCGTGATCAAGGATGCCACCCGCTCCCTGACGATGGAAGGGGAGAAGGAGGCTCTCAGAAAGCTGCGGGCGGCGGGAGTGGAAATCGTCGATTGACCGACGGGGCAAGGTGAAACTGAAAAGGGGACGGCTGTAATGGCCGTCCTTTTCGAAAACATCCACCTGCTCTTGTTTGAATCCAGTCCTCCTGCCATTGGCAGTGTGAGTGTATGGCCGCTTGGGGTCTTATGAGATCAGAGGTCAGGACCGAAAGGCTCTTTGACCATTGACAAGCTTCATATTCGCGACAGAATTGCCTCTGCCAGCAACAAAGTCAGCACTCAACTCACCAGAGGAGGCAGACTCATGGGATTACTCGACGGATTATTGCAGCAGGCAATGGGTGGTCAGGGTGGTGATGGCGGTTTGGCCGGACTGGTCAGCAACCCAAAGGTTCTCGGAGCCCTGGCCGGACTCCTCAGTTCCCGCGATTCCTCGATCGGCGGCAGCGGGGGATTGGGGGGCCTTATTAGTGCCTTCCAGAGCAAAGGACTGGGCGACATGATGTCGTCATGGATCTCGACGGGACCCAACCCGGCGATTTCGGCCGCTCAAGTGACGGATGCCCTTGGCAGTGACACGATCAGCCAGTTTGCCAGCAAGGCGGGCGTGCCGACGGCCGAGGCCGGCTCTGTTCTGGCCGACTTGCTGCCCACAGTGATCGACAAACTCACGCCGGATGGCAAGGTGCCCGATACCAACTCACTCGAAAATTCTCTGAATTCACTGCTTTCCGGGCTGGGACGATAGATTTGATCCACGGCTCCACTGAATGTCGCTGCGGTTTTCAAAGGAGCAACACATGGAAAACATGGGGCAATATCAGCAGTTGGCCATCACCTATGCGACGGAAATCGGAACAAAGATCATCGCCGCCATTATTTTCTGGGTCGTCGGCCGCTGGCTGATCCATCTGGTGCAACGGATGCTTCAGCAGGTTCTGGGGAAGCAGAAGGTTGACCCCAGCCTGATGCGTTACATCGGTAATTTTGTCGGTGTATCCCTGAACATCGTTCTGGTGGTTGCCATCCTCGGCTATTTCGGGGTTGAGACCACCACCTTCGCCGCTTTGGTGGCCGGCGTCGGCATCGCCATCGGCGCGGCTTGGGGCGGTCTCCTTTCGAACCTGGCGGCGGGGGCCTTCCTCCTCGTGCTGCGCCCCTTCAAGGTGGGAGATTTCGTCACCGCCGCAGGGGTCACCGGAACCGTCAGTGAGATCGGTCTCTTTGTGACGGCCCTTATCACGCCGGACAACGTCATGACCATGGTTGGGAATGCCAAGATCTTCAGCGATACCATCCAGAACTACACTACTAACGCCTACCGGCGGGTGGAGCTGAAATGCCAACTGGCAGGCAGCGCCGATCATGTGGCCGCCATGAAGATTCTGCGCGAGAAGCTCTCCTCGGTGCCGAACGTATTGTCGAAGCCGGCGGTCGATGTGGAGATCCTCGAATTCAATCTCGTGGGGCCGGTTCTCGCCGTGCGTCCCTACTGCCACAACGACCACTACTGGCAGGTCTATTTCGACGGAAACCGCACCATCCGCGAGGCTCTTGCGGCCGCTGGCTTCCCGGCGCCCATGCCGGCCCAGTTGGTAATGATCCAGAACCCGCCGAGCTAGTTTCCGTCCGGAAACGGGTCTTTCCCGCCGTGGCGGTGTCAATCCGCAGGCTTGCTTGTGCGGCGTACCGATGCACGCCTCCGCGCAACCCCTTGATTTCCTAGCCACGACGAAAAATCCCTCGTTTCCGATACGAAAATCAGCTCGTGTCCATCCGGAGTTTCCGGATGGACACGAGCTAGAAGGCTGCGGCTGGAGTGACGCTGCTATGACGCCGTTCGGGAGGAATTTTTATGGTTGCGATACCACCAACGTTGGCAAGGTAGTGATAAATTGCGTACCCCTGATAAGGTCGGCTATATCTCATAAATTGCGTCACAATCAATCGGCAAGGGCCGGCGAACCAATCTCGATCGATTAACAATTCCCTGCAATGGAGGACTAGATCAGCTTGGGTCAAGTTAGCCGACCCTTGAGGAAGTCCGCCAGCCGCAGCAGCAGCCCCTGGCGAGTGAGCAGGGCGCCGTGCGGGCAGAGCTCCTGGCAGCAGAAGCAACGGATGCAGCGCTGGTAATTGATCTGCAGCTCTTCATCGCTGATCTTCATTACCTGTGGCGGGCAGGCTTCGACGCAGAGGCCGCAGCGCTTGCAAAGCTGGAGGTCGGGGACGGGGCGGGCGGTCAGGGAATCCTTGAGGACGTTTTTCAGCAACGGCGGCAGGCCAAAGTTGACGTCGGTGGCCCTGGCCGGCCGGAAGCCGCGGACGCGCAGCTCGTCCAACCGGTCGCCGACGATTTCCACCTGCTCCAGGCGGCATCCCGCCCGACCGGTCTGCCGGGCTACGCGTTGCGTCCAGACCGCCTCCGGGGAGAGGCCGACCAGGGCGGTGGCGACGGTGTCGATGGCGAGCGGCGAGGTGCCGGCGAGCAGCGCGCCGACGTGAACCGGATCGCCGCTGCCGGGCCCTTCGCCTTCCATGGCGGTGATGGCGTCGACGAGGGTCAGGGCGGGACGGATCTGCTCGGCCAGCTCGAGCAGCATCAGGGCGAAGAATTCCTTGTCGGTGCCGGCCTGCAGGTGCAGGCGCGGCTTGCGGATGCCGACCACGGCGCCGAACAGATTCTTGACGCCGGCGGTCAGCCCCATCATCTGGTGGGTCTTGAGCTTGGGAAGATTGATGACGACGTCGGCCTCAAGGAGGTCGCGGGCGATTTCCAGCTCGTGAAAGGTGCCGCCCCTGGGACGGATCTTGACCGATTCGGCAAAGGGGGCGAAGGCGGCGCCGGTCTCCTCGATCACCGGCAGGATGCCGCAGCGCTTGGCCACCTGCAGCGGGGAACCGATGCCGGGGGAGTCGCCGACCGCAACGATCCCGCCCGCCTGCTGCGCCAGGCGGATGACGGCGCGGACGATCTCCGGATGGGTGGTCACGGCCTTTTCCGGCTCCTTGCCGGCGAGCATGTTCGGCTTGAGCAGCACCTTCTGCCCCGGCCTGACGAAGGCCGCCATCCCGCCCAGGGGGGCGAGCAGGCGCTCGACGGCGTCTTCGACCTGGGGCCGGGCGTAGTCGGCCGCAGCCAGCAGGACGACCCGCTCCTTCATCCGGCCACGATCCGGATGTGCAGCCGGCGGCGGCGCGGGCCGTCGAACTCGCAGAAGTAGATCCCCTGCCAGGTGCCGAGAACCGGTTCTCCCTTTTCGATCAGCAGCGTTTCGCTCGACCCCACCAGCGTGCTCTTGAGGTGGGCGGCGCTGTTTCCCTCGGCGTGCCGGTAGTGGTCGTCGAAGGGAACGATCTTGTTCAGCTCCATGAGGATGTCCCGTACCACGTCGGGGTCCGCATTCTCGTTGATGGTGACCGCGGCGGTGGTGTGGGGGACGAACAACACCGCCAGCCCGGAGTCGATGCCGGCACTGCGAATGGCCCGGCGTACCTCGCTCGTGATGTCGAGCATTTCTACTGGCTGCCGGCTCGCGACCTCCAGGGTGATCACGGCTTCTCCTCC
>DATBML010000445.1:0-1841 GCA_036554885.1 Desulfuromonadales bacterium | reverse complement strand
GTGGTGGTCGAGCAGATCGTGCGGCCCACCGGCCTGGTCGACCCGCCGATCGAGGTGCGGCCGGCCAAAGAGCAGGTCGACGACCTGATCCACGAGATCCGCGCAACCGTCCAGAAGGGCTACCGCGTTCTGGTCACCACCCTGACCAAGCGGATGGCCGAAGACCTCACCGGCTACCTGGAGGAGTTGGGAATCCGGGTGCGCTACCTGCACTCGGACATCCATACGGTGGAGCGGATGGAGATCATCCGCGACCTGCGCCAGGGGAAGTTCGACGTGCTGGTCGGCATCAACCTGCTGCGCGAGGGGCTCGACCTCCCCGAGGTGGCGCTGGTGGCGATCCTCGATGCCGACAAGGAAGGATTCCTGCGCTCCGCCCGCTCCCTCATCCAGATCTGCGGCCGCGCCGCCCGCAACGTCGACGGCCGGGTCATCATGTACGCCGATATGGTCACCCGTTCGATGCAGGCCTGCCTCGACGAAACCGGCCGCCGCCGGGCCGCCCAGCTCGCCTACAACGCCGAGCACGGCATCACCCCGGAGACGGTGAAGAAGTCGCTGCGAACCATCCTCGAAGACATCGCCGAGAAGGACTACGTGGAGCTGCCGCTGGTGGCGGAGGAGGAGGGGGAATACCGCTCGCCGGCCGAGTTGCGGCGGGAGATCGAGCGGGTGAAGAAGGAGATGCTGAAGGCGGCGGCCGACCTGGAGTTCGAGAAGGCCGCCGAACT
This sequence comes from Desulfuromonadales bacterium, assembly GCA_036554885.1. Classification (GTDB taxonomy): domain Bacteria; phylum Desulfobacterota; class Desulfuromonadia; order Desulfuromonadales; family DASPGW01; genus DASPGW01. The sequence goes on along the minus strand of DATBML010000445.1, from coordinate 1,110 downwards.
GCGCGACCGGATGCTGGTGCTGGAGCGGCAGGAGCTGGCGGTGCGGGGGTAGGGAGTGCCGTGGATGCGGACGTTCTCTCCTCCTTGGTTACGGTTTGACGTAGCGCCGGATACCCTCCGGGAACGGCGCCGGTCTGATGCCGAACGCCGCAGTCCACTCTTTCGGGTCGCAGACATTTCCCTCCAGCAACATGGTCAACTGGCTGGAAGTGATCGGAAAGGCCGGGAGCGATCCGAACAGGGCGGCCGCAGACTTCATCAGGAAGACCGGGTGGTGCAGCTTGGGTACATGCCGCTTCCCCAAGGCTGCGCCGATCAGATCGAGCAGTGCGTCGTAGGTGTAACTCTGCGGACCACAGCAGTGGAAGGTACTGCCGACCGTCTCGGGCAGGGTCAGGGCCTTGACGAAGGAGGCCGCCACGTCTTCCACCGCCACCGGGCTCATCCGGTAGCGGCCGTCGCCGATCACCGGCATCAACGGAAGCTTGCGCATCATGTCGGCCAGCATGTTGACGAAGGCGTCGCCCGGCCCGAAGATCAGCGAAGGACGGAAGATGGTCCAGTCGAGGCCGGAGGCGCGCACTGCCTCCTCGGCCTGCCATTTGGTCTTGTGGTACGGGCAGTCGGCGTTCGGGCGAGTTCCGTTGGCGCTCATCTGCAGGTAGCGCTTCACTCCCTGGCTTTCTGCCGCCTCGACCACGTTGCGGGTCGCCTCGAAGTGCATCCGCTTGAAGGTGATCCCCCTTCCCGGAAACTCGCGGATGATGCCGACCAGGTGGATGACGGCGTCGCACCCCTCCAGGGCGCCGGCCAGGGTTTGCGGCTCGGTGACGTCGCCCTGCCGGAACTCCACCCCCTCGAGAACGGACCGCTTCCCTTCCGAGCCGGCCCGCACCAGGCAGCGCACCGTGTGCCCGGCCGCCACCAGCTGCCGCCGCAGCTCGCTCCCCACGAAACCGGTGCCGCCGGTCAGGAAAACCTTCATAAAACCCTCCAGAAGGAATTCAGAATTCAGAATACAGAAGTCAGAAGAAAGAGGTCTGCTTCTATTCTGTATTCTGTTTTCTGTTTTCTGAATTCTAGCCCTTGATGACCGCCATCGGCTTCAAC
>DATBML010000439.1:0-2109 GCA_036554885.1 Desulfuromonadales bacterium | reverse complement strand
CCAGGATGCGCACGCCGGGTCGGGGATTGAGCCGGGTCAGCTCGACCAGGGGGGTGTTGCCGATCGCTGTCGGCAGGGAAAATCCATCGGATTTCATCGGCAGATCCTTAGGGATGAGCCTTGGCTTCGCTATCGGTGGTGATCGAGAGCGTGCCGGCTGCGCGACATATTACAAAACCCTTTCGACGATTACAATGGGGATATCAGCCGTCGGCCGGGGCGAGGAGCCTCGACATGGTTTGACAGAGGTCCCTCGGCATGGTTCATTGTATGACGCAGGCTGGGTAGTTCTCAACCGGTGCGGCCAAATATATGGAGGCGGTCATGAAAGTGACGGAAATTCGTGAACGGGGCCAGGCCATGGGGATGACAGGATAGGCGGGGCTGCGCAAGAGTGAAATGATTCGGGCCATACAGCGGGCCGAAGGCAACCAGGATTGCTTCGGCGCCGCCTGGCGTTTCGACTGCCAGCAGGTCGACTGCTGTTGGCGGGCCGACTGCCTGACAAAAAATCCTGGCTGAGAGGCCGGGGCTAGCCCTTGTCGACACTGTAGCGGCCAGGCCCGATGAACAGCAGGCTGAAGAACAGGATGCCGAGCTCGATGGCGTGGGAAGCGGCGAGAATCCCCTCGCCCTTGCCGAGGTGCATGTTGGCGGCGACCGCCATGGTGATGGTCAACAGCAGGCAGGCGGGACGGAAGAAGAGGCCGAGAATCAGGCAGAGGCCGCCGGCAAACTCGCTGAGCGCTGCCGCCAGTCCCCAGAAGGTCGGCACCGCATGAACTCCGGCAAACTGCATCGCCAGCCCGACCTTCTCCCACTTCTCCGGCCCTCCCACCAGCTTCGGCCAGCCGTGGTAGAGAAACATGGCGCCGATCCCCAGGCGCAGCAGCAACAGGCCGAATTCGCGATATTTCCCCAGAAACTTCAAGACCATTTTCCCTCCGCTGATTTTCTTGCGGCTATCCGCCAGTTTTATGGCAACCGATTCTTTCTAGATGATTCCATGGAGCGGGCCGCCCGAGGCACCCAGGGTGTCGACCTTCCTTTCGACCTCGGGGTCATCCACGAGCGGTGGGGCGTGGTGAGGCTTGCGCCGGGCATCGATGACCAGCGACCCGGCGCAACCCCAGTGCTTGTTTTCTACCGCAGCGCCGACGCCATAAATGTCCACCGCCGGGTCGGAGCGGGTGAATGTTGCCCAGACGAAGTTGTTCAGGGTTCGGGCCGTAAAGTCGCTGTCGTCGACCACGATGACGAGGGGGAACGCATTTAATGAGTCGCCCTCTGCGTAGAAGCTGCAGAACCGGGCCACCGCTCCGTCTCCTCCTTCCGTCACCGGCGGCCCCTGGACGGCCAGTATCCCTGGCAGCACCAGGCGCGGGGCGGAAAACCCGGGCGGCAGACGCAAGTCAGCCGGCACCTCGATCGGTAGTGTTCGCCGGGCTTCTCCGGCGGCGGCGACCACCACCTTGGACCCTTCGTTCAGGCCACTGCCGGAATAGTCGAGGGTGTCGATGGTGGTGCGGGTCTGAAAATGCAGGTCGCGGCGCCAGTCTACCCGCTCCAGCACATGCCGGAAGAAGGCGGGCAAGTCGTGGACGTCAAGCCGGGGTTCGTCCTCCCGGGCGACGATGAAAAGATACTTGGCGAGCGAGAGCTGGCCCTGTCCGAGGATGGCGTTGGCCTGGGTGAGCAACTCCTGCGGCTGGCGGCCGGCGGCATAGGGGACGTAGCGCTCGCTGCCGATCGCCAGCAGCAGGGGGTGGACGCCGGCAGCATCGACCGCGTGCACGGCCTGCACGCCGGGGAGGACGCTCGGGATGAGCGGACCGGTCAGCTCGTGGATGAAGGCGCCGAAGGTGGTGTCCTCCTGCGGCGGCCGGCCGACGGTGGTGAAGGGCCAGATCGCTCCGGGGCGGTGATAGACCCTCTCCACCCGCAGCACCGGGAAGTCGTGGGCGAGGCTGTAGTAGCCGAGGTGGTCGCCGAAGGGGCCTTCGGGCAGCAGCCGCTGCGGGTCGATACTGCCGGTGATGACGAAATCGGCCTCGGCCGGCATCGGGAGTTCCCCGGGGCGGCAGACCAGCGGCAGGCGGTGGCCGCCGA
>DATBML010000427.1:0-2010 GCA_036554885.1 Desulfuromonadales bacterium | reverse complement strand
CATCGGTGAGAGCGCTCTCCCCCGCCTCGTTGCGCTGCAGCCCGACCAGCAGGAACTGGAAGCCAAAGGTGCAGATGCCCCAGCCGGCGAGCATGGCCCAGATGAGCCGCACCTCCTTGCGCATGAAGCCGGGGCGGGGGCGGAAGAAGTTGACGCGCAGTTCGTCGTCCGGCTGGCGGGGGGGCTGCTGGTTTTCTGTCATGCCGACCTCCAACGGTTGTTCAGGGGGCAGGGGCGGTTCGTGAACCGGCCCTACGGATCGATTTTCATGATCTCGCGCAGCACGCTCGTGGCGTAACTCCCCTTCGGGAGGCTGAAGGAGACGATCAGGTCGTCTTCCTCCTGCCGGGCCGCGGCACCGGAGAGGGGAACCCGCAGCGGCCGGCGCTCACCTTCCATGCCGAGGCCGCCCGGCAGGCGGAACGATTCCAACTGCAGCCGTTCCTTGTCGAGCAGGGCTCTCTCCAGCAGGCCGGCCTGACCCCGGGCCAGAGTCACCTTGTAGCCGTAAAGAGGGGCTGAGGGGCTGATCTCGAAGCGGTCGGCGCGGGGCTGCTCGACGGCCGGATCCTCGACGACGAAGCAGGCGCCGTTGTCGTGCTTCCAGGCGAGATCCCCCGCCCAGAGGGTTTCCAGGGTGCCCAGCCGCATGGCGACCAGCCGGTCGAAGAGGGCCGACTGGAAGGCCGAGAGGTAGAGCCGCAGCAGCTTGCGCGGCAGCGTCAGCACCGCCTCCTCGGCCGGGCGGCCGTCCCGCAGCGCCTCGATCATCCGCCGTTCGTCCCGCATCCGTGACGGCAGCGCCGCCAGGGCGCCCGCCAGATCGCCGGCGGCAAAGGCTTCCGCTCCCTGGCGCCAGCGTTCGTTGCCTATTTTCGCCGGATCGCCGACGATCTGTGCGACGGCTTCGGCGAAGTTGCGGCGCAGCAGCGCAGCGCCGATCAGGTGCGAGTTGCCGAGCGAACCGTAGCGCTGCTCGCCGAAGAGGTTGGGGACACCGACCTGCGCCAGCACGTGCAGCACGTCGAGGGCGGTTTCCAGAGCCCCCTCGCCGACCCCCCGCAGGCGGATTTCGAAACGGTTGCCGGCCAGGTGCCCCAGCCGCAGCTTGTTCCGATGGTAGCGGGCGGCGAGGACGCGCACTCCCGCGAGCTCCAGGGCCATTGCCTGCTCCGGGCGCACACCGGTGACGGAAACCGTCTGGCGGGTGGTGGCCCGGGCATCCTTGAGGCCCGCGTAGCCGATCTCCCGCTCGGGGACCCTGAGCGCCCGGGAGAGTTGCTGCAGCAGGTCGAAGGTCGTCAGGCCGCGTTTCTCCACCGTCAGGTAGAGGTGCTCCCCCTCGCCGCACGGGGTGTAGAGCGGCAACTCCTCGACCAGAAAGTCTTCCGGGGTCTCTTTAATGCTGCCGCCGGTGCCCGGAAAGCTGGCGGTCAGGTAGCTACTCATTGCCGGCCATGCTCCAGGCGGCGCGGAAGCCGGGGGGGACGGGCGGCGGCTGCAGGGAATCGGCGGACGTTTCCGCTTCCCGCCGGTAATGGATGAAATGGATCGGCTGCCCCTGGTCGAGAAAACGGCGCATGTACTTGGACCGGGGATAGCCCGGCAACTCCGTGGCGAATGGCGCCCCGAGGCGGTTGCGGTAGCCCTCGACGGCTGGGAACACCCCCGCCACGTCCTCGGCGTAATCGGCGAAATCGGTGCTGAAGAAGAAATCGCCCCCGGGACGCAGGTAGTAGCGGGCCATGCCGAGAAATTCGGCGTTGACCAGGCGGCGGCCGCGGTGCCGCTTCTTCGGCCAGGGGTCGGGGCAATTGATGTAGATGGCGGCGAGGCTCTCGCGCTCCAGGTGGCGCGTCAGCAGGTAGCGCGCTTCGATGCGCATCACCCGCACGTTGTCGAGACCGGCGGCTTCCACCTTCTTGCAGGTCTTGTGGCACCCCTTGTTGTAGATGTCGATGGCCAGGTGGTTGCGCTCCGGATTCTGCGCCGCCAGCTGGATGATGAAGT
>DATBML010000391.1:0-2322 GCA_036554885.1 Desulfuromonadales bacterium | reverse complement strand
TGCCCTTGCCATCCTTTCCGTGTTGGGCATGGTGCCGGTTGCCGGCAGCCTGTGGGCCTTTTTCCTGGCGGGTCTGGCCGTGACCGTCTCCTCCCCGCAGGGTGTCAGGGAAGGGTTTACCGACGGTGCCGCAATCATTTCCGCCCCGGCCCTCAAGGTCAGCGCTGTCCTTGCTGCGCTTGTCATCGGCACCTGGGTTTTGTCCGCCCTGGGAGCCAGAGTGGGGCAGATTCGGTATCCCGAAGCGTGGCAGTTGCGAGAGTGGCGGGAAGAAAACAATCCCGATTCTGCTACGGCTGCAAGCAGGGCCCGGAGTGCGGGCATGCTTGATCCACTGGAGGCGAGCTATCCTTTCGCCCTGGCTGAAATGCGGCTGGCAACCGGGCACTTCCCGGCGGCTCGCCGGCATTATGTGGCCGCCCTTCGGCGTGATCCGTTGAACGGCAAATACCTGCAGGCTCTCGGCGCATTGCAGGCACGGGACGGTGAAAGGGCGCAAGGCGAACGATTGATTCTCGCCGGACTCAGGGACCGGAGCGTGCTGGCAGAACGGCAGGAATTTTATGCGCGCTGGCTCGCGGCTACGGCAAGAAGGGAGGAGGCGCTGCAGGTGATGCGTGAGGGGCTCACCAGGTATCCGGTGCAAACCCGTTCATTTCTGCAGATGATGATTCTCGAAGGGATACCGCTCCGGGAGTTGCGTCAGGCTTTACCGAATCGTTCCCGGTGTTTCATCGACTACGCTGATTATCAGCGGGAGTCGGGCGACCCTCGCGGGGCGGAAGAAAGTTATCAGCTTGCGCTTGGCCTTGCGATGGGAGAGATGGACGCCGATCCTTCGATCTTCCGGCGACTTTTCCGCTATTTTTCCGGTGATGGAAACGACGAGGCGGCTTTGGCGGCGCTGCAGGCCGGGCTCCGGGTGCTCCCGACCCATTCCGAATTCAGGTGCCTCTCGGCGGAAACCTACAAACGTCTGGGTCTCAAATTCAGAGCGGCGGAAGAATATCGCAAGACGCTGCTGACCGACCCGGACAATCAGAAGGCGAGACAGGGGCTTCAGGAGTTGGCTGGGGAGTAGAATGCAAATAAACAGTCATTGATATCCCGGCGACCTCTACCCCACTTCGTTGTATTCTCTCTCTCGAAACTCCACCCCCAGCTCCGCCGCCACCCTCCGGCAGGCTTCCATGTCGATCCCCGGCAGGCCGACGGCGGTGGCGGTAACCGACGTGATATGCTGTTTTGCCGCCACGAGAAAATCCTTGACCGCCTCAAAACCCAACTCACCGAACTTCGACCGGCAGAGCCGCTGGTAGGTTACCGCATCCGGAGCGTTCAAGGAGACTGAAACGGCGTCGACCAGCCCGGCCAACTCCGGCAGGATGTTGCGGCCGTGCACCAGGTTCGCCTGGCCGTCGGTGTTGATTCGCACCCGGACGCCTCTTTGTTTCAGCCAGGCGGCGACTTCCCTGATCAGATCGAGTCGGATCAACGGTTCACCGTAGCCGCAGAAGACCACTTCCTGAAAGCGGCCGGGATCGCCGATGGCCGCCAGCACCTGCGCCGTGGTCGGTTCGTGCTCAAGCCGCAGATGGTGCCCCTTGACGGTAAAGTCCTTGAACTTGGCGCAGAAGATACAGGCGTTGGTGCAGCGGTTGGTGATGTTGAGATAAAGCGAGTCGCGAATGCTGTAGGCGATCTTGCTGGTCATGTCGACCTCGCCGATGCCGAACAGGTTGAAAGCGTTAAGGGTGGTGATGCGGGCGACATCCTCGATGGTCAACCCCTTGATTTGGGCGATCGCCTCGGCGGTGTGGCGGACGAAAGCCGGTTCGTTGCGCCGGCCCCGACAGGCCTGGGGGGCGAGGTAAGGGCAGTCGGTTTCCACCAGCATCTGGTCAATGGGAATGGCGCGCACCACCTCCCGGGCGGCCTCGTTCTTCGGATAGGTAATGGTGCCCGGAAAGGAAATGTAGAACCCGAGCTCAAGGCAGTCGCGGGCCATGGCGATATCACCGCTGAAGCAGTGCAGGACGCCGCCGACTTCGCTGGCCCGCTCCCCGCGCAGGATCTGCAGCACTTCGTCGTGCGCTTCGCGGTCGTGCACAATAACCGGCAGTCCGACTTCACGAGCCAGACGGATCTGCTGCCGAAAGGATTGCCGCTGAACCTCGCGCGGCGAGCGGTCCCGGTAGAAATCAAGACCGATTTCACCGATGGCGACGACCTTCGGCTCGTTTGCCAGGCGGCGCAGTTCTGCAAGACCAGCCGTGTCGGCCTCGCCGGCGTCGTGCGGGTGGATGCCGACAGCGGCGTAGA
>DATBML010000388.1:0-1661 GCA_036554885.1 Desulfuromonadales bacterium | reverse complement strand
CCTTCATCGCCCGCGTCGCCCGACTGGTTGATGAGGCGCAGGTGCGCCGAGCGCCGGTGCAGCGGCTCGCCGACCGCGTGGTGGCGATCTTCGTTCCGCTGGTAGGACTGGTCGCTGTCGCCACCTACGCCTGGTGGACGCTCTTTCCTGTCGTCGGCACCCCGCCCCTGCTGGCGGCAGTGGCGGTGCTGGTCATCGCCTGTCCCTGCGCCCTGGGACTGGCGACGCCGACCGCCGTTCTGGTAGCCACCGGCGTGGGCGCTTCCCGCGGCATCCTCTTCCGCGGGGGAGACGTCCTTGAGGCGACCGGCCGGTTGAACCTGGCCGCCTTCGACAAGACCGGCACCCTGACCCGGGGCCGCCCCACGGTAGCTGCTATCCGGCCACTGGTCGGCAGTGAGGAGGAACTGCTGCAACTGGCTGCACTGGCTGAAGGGGGGGCGAACCACCCGCTGGCGCGGGCCATCCTCGCCGAAGCGCAGCGCCGGGGGGTCTCCGCCGGTACCGGCGAAGGCGTGCGATCTCTGCCAGGCCGAGGGCTGGAATGCGACACCCCTGGCGGCCGGCTGCGCGTTGGCAGCCGCACCCTCCTGGAGCAGTCGGGAATCGAGTTCCCCCCACCCGATGATGGGCAGAAACTGACTGAAGTCCACGTCGCACTAGGCGCCGAATACCGCGGCACCCTGTTCCTGGTCGACGAGTTGCGTCAGGAGGCTGCCGAAACCGTTGCTCAACTCCAACGGCTCGGCATTCATTCAACCCTGCTGACCGGCGACAGTTCAGCCGCCAGCGGGAGGATCGGCCGAGAACTGGCGATGGAGGCGGTCCACACCGGGATGACGCCGGAGCAGAAAGCGGCCTGGATAGACGCTGCCGTCGGGCGTGGCGCTCGGGTCCTGATGGTCGGGGACGGCATAAACGACGCTCCGGCCCTCTCAACGGCGACCGTCGGCTGCGCCATGGCAGGCGGCACCGACATCGCCCTGGAAACCTCCGACCTGGTCTTCACCCGGCCCGACCTGGGCTGCCTGACGCTGGCACTGGTGCTCGCCCGGCGCACCCTGCGCATCATCCGGCAGAATCTTTTCTGGGCTTTTGCCTACAATGTGCTGGCCATTCCACTTGCGGCCGCCGGCAAGCTCACCCCGATCCACGCGGCGGCGGCCATGGCCCTGAGCTCGGTCTGTGTCGTGGGTAACTCCCTGCGGCTGGCCAGATTTCAGGTCCCGGGTCCAAAGTCCCGGGTCCAAGATCAGGGATCAACCCCGAACTCTTGACTTTTCGACTTTGGACCCGGGACCCGGGACCCGGAGATTTTATGCTAACCTCGACCCTCATCCTCATCCTGCTTTCCCTGTTTCTCGGCACCGGCGTCTGGCTGGTCTTTGTCTGGGCCGTTAGAAAAGGGGAATTCGACGACATCGAAGGACCGAAGCACCGAATGCTGGATGATGATGAAGATCATTCATGCATCAGACAGGAGGGCCAGAATGCCGGCAGCGAGGAGAAATCCCGTGAACGTTAGAGCAGTCAGCCTGCTTATCGCACTGCTTCATGGTCTGCTGATTCTGCCCGCACAGGCAGAAAACCGGGCATCTACCCGCTTCGAGCCGGCGGGAGCGAACGGCGGAAGGGCTGTCCTCGAATTCGGGGCCGCCCCG
>DATBML010000378.1:0-1912 GCA_036554885.1 Desulfuromonadales bacterium | reverse complement strand
GGTAATCGGCAGCGCCGGGCAGCGTGATGCGGTCGAGTTCGCCGTGCTGTACCAGGACGGGAAGGTCGACTTCCGTCAGAGCGCTGCGCAGGTCGGCCATGCGCAGCGTCTCCAGGGCGGCCAGCGCCGCCTCCGGTTCGGGCAGGCGGCCGCCGCGCACGGCGAAATCGACGATGTACCGGTAGCGCTCGCGGGGCAGATCTTCGCCGGCAAACTGCAGGGCGAAAAAGTCACCCATGCTCTTGAGGTAGTTGCGCCTGAGGTCGCGGGCCATCGCCCGCACCTGGAGGTCAGGGAGCCCCGCCGACCAGTCCGCGGCGGCCGTGAAGCGGGGAGTAGTGCCGATCAGGACGAGCCGGCGCAACCGGTCGCGGAGCGCCGGAACAAGCTCGAGCGCCACCTGCCCTCCCAGCGACCAGCCGAGCAGTGCGACCTCGCGCAGGTCAAGAAGCTGAATCCATTCGGCCAGATCTGCGGCGAAATCGGCCAACCCGTAGTCCGTTCCCGGATCAGAACCGCCGTGCCCGCGCAGGTCTGGGGCCAGCAGGCGAAAGTCGGCGGCCATCTCTTCGATGGCCTCGGCAAAGACCGCCGAGGACATCGACCAGCCGTGCAGCAGGATCACGACAGGACCGCTGCCGGCCTCCCGCCAGGCGATCCGCCGGCCGTCGGCCAGGGTCAGCTTCCTCATGCGCCGCCCCCCGCCGCCTGCAGGATCAGATCGGCCGCCGACATCAGTTCATCCGGATGATGGACGGCCATCACCGTCGCCCGCAGCCGGCAGCGCCCCGGCGGTACCGTCGGCGGCCGGATCCCCTGCAGCAGCACACCGCCTTCGAGCAGGCGCTCGGCCGCGGCCATGGTCGGTCCGGGCTCGCCGGTCAGCACCGGCACGATCTGGGTGACGCTGCCGAGCAGGTCGACCCCGCCCCGCTGCAAGCGGCCGGTGAAGAGCTCGCGGTTGGCCGAAAGCGCCTGGCGCAATTCCGCCCCTTTCGGGCTCTCGACGATTTCGACGGCGGCGAGGGCCGAGGCCGGCACCGACGGCGGCAGGCTGGTGGAGAAGATGAAGGAGCGCGAGCGGTTGATCAGCGTGTCGACAACGACCCGGTCGGCGGCCAGGTAGGCGCCGGCGCAGCCCAAGGCCTTGCCGAGAGTTCCCATGTGCAGGTCGATTTTGTCGAGGCAGCCGAAATGCTCGCCCGTCCCTCGCCCGCCGTCGCCGAGCACGCCGGTGCCGTGCGCGTCGTCAACCATCAGCAGGGCGTCGAACTGCTCTTTCAGCCGCACCAGTTCGGGCAGCGGCGCCAGGTCGCCATCCATGCTGAAGACCCCGTCGGTAACGATCAGCCAGCGGCCGCGGCGGTTCGGTGCCTCGGCCGCCATGAGTGACTCCAGGGAGGCGGCATCGGCGTGCGGATAGACGACGGTGCGCGCCCGGCAGAGGCGGCAGCCGTCGATGATCGAAGCGTGATTGAGTTCGTCGGAGAAGATCACGTCGTCCTCGCCGAAGAGCCCCTGGAGAATGCCGGTGTTGGCGGCGTAACCGCTGTTGAAGATAAGGGCGGCGCCGGTTCCCTTGAAGGCGGCCAGGCGCTCCTCGAGGCGGGCATGCGGCGGCATCGAGCCGGAGATCAGCCGGCTGCCGCCGGTGCCGGCGCCCCAGCGGGCGGTCGCCTCGCGGGCCGCCTCGATCAAGGCGGGATGGCCGGCCAGTCCGAGATAGTTGTTGGAGCAAAGCAGCAGCACCTCCCGCCCGGCGTGCAGGGCGTGCGGCCCCTGCAGACCATCGAGGATGCGCAGACTGCGGCGCATCCCCGCAGAATCGAGCCGAGCCAGTTGTTGCCGCCACTTTTCCATGGCTATTCCTTCCAGGATGAGGCGCCGTGCAGCTCCCCGATACGATCGACGA
>DATBML010000314.1:0-3078 GCA_036554885.1 Desulfuromonadales bacterium | reverse complement strand
CATCGGCGCCAGCCAGGCGTTCTGGCTGGCGATGACGGTGCTCTGCCGGGCCGACGACGAGGTCGTCCTCCAACTGCCGGCCTACTTCGACCATCCGATGGCCCTGCAGGCGCTCGGCATCCGCGCTGTCCATGCCCCCTTTGTCGAGGCCGGCGGCGGTCTGCCCGACGTTGAAACCATCGCCGGTCTGGTCACGCCGAAGACCCGAGCCATCCTGCTGGTCACCCCGAGCAACCCGACCGGCGCGATCATCCCCCCCGCCACCATCCGCCGTCTCTTCGAACTGGCCCGGCAGCGCAATGTCGCGCTGGTTCTCGATGAGACCTACAACGCTTTTCTCCCCGGAGGCGCGGCGCCGCACGATCTCTTTGCCGATCCGGCCTGGAGCGATTATTTCGTCCACCTCGCCTCCTTCGGCAAGACCTTCGCCCTGACCGGCTACCGGGCCGGGGCGCTGGTCGCCTCGGAGCGCTTCATCCACCACGCCCTCAAGGTGCAGGACACCATGGCGGTCTGCCAGCCGCGCCTCACCCAGCACGCCATCCGCTTCGGTTGTGACCACCTCGACGGCTGGGCCGCCGCCAACGGCGCCATGATGCAGCGGCGCCACGACCGCTTCCGCGAGGAGTTTCAGAAACCAGGCAACCCCTTCCGCCTCGCCGCCTCCGGCGCCTTCTTCGCCTGGGTGCGGCATCCCTTCCCGGGGAAAGCCGGCCGGGAGGTGGCGCGGCGGCTGGCCGACGAAGCGAACCTGATCTGCCTTCCGGGCGAGGTCTTCGGACCGGGGCTCGAAAGGTATCTGCGTCTCGCCTTCGGAAACATCACCGAGATGGCGATTCCCGAGGCGGTGCGGCGGTTTCGGGAGTTCCAAATCTAGGCTTTCACCTGGTCGGACGAGTCGGACAAGTCCGACAGGTCGGACAGGTCTAAAGATACCCATGCCTTCTCCCTCCCTTCCCATCGACGCCATCCTCCCCGAGCTAAGGCAATCGCTCGCCGAAAACGACGCGGCGGTGCTGCAGGCCCCGCCCGGCGCCGGCAAGACCACGCGGGTGCCCCTGGCGCTGCTCGCCGAGCCGTGGCTCGCCGGCCGCTCCATCCTCATGCTCGAGCCGCGCCGGCTGGCGGCGACCAACGCCGCCCGCTTCATGGCGCAGCTTTGCGGCGAGGAGGTCGGCGGCACGGTCGGCTACGCCATCCGCTACGAGCGCCGCGTCTCCCGTGCCACCCGCATCGAGGTGGTCACCGAGGGGATTCTCACCCGCCGCCTGCAGGCCGACCCGGAGCTTGCCGGTGTCGGCCTGGTCATTTTCGACGAATTCCACGAGCGCAACCTCAACTCCGACCTCGCCCTGGCCCTTTGCCGCGATGCCCAGCAGGGGCTGCGACCGGACCTCAAGCTGCTGGTCATGTCGGCGACCCTCGATGCCGCCCCGGTGGCACGGCTGCTCGGCGACTGCCCGCTGGTCAGCAGCGCCGGGCGCAGTTATCCCGTCGCCGTGCGCTACCTGGCGCAGGAAGCGCCGGGGAGGGTGGGCGGCTACGTCCCGCAGGCGGTTCGCCGGGCGCTCGCCGAGACGACGGGCGACGTGCTGGTATTTCTCCCCGGCGCCGGCGAAATCCGCCGCTGCGCCGAGGCCCTGGCCGACCTCGCGGCCCAAGTCGATATCCGTCCGCTCTACGGAGATCTCCCGTTTGCCGCTCAGGAGCGGGCCATCCTGCCGGGCCCGCGCCGCAAGGTGGTTCTGGCCACCAATATCGCCGAGACCAGCCTGACCATCGAGGGGGTGGCCGTTGTGGTCGATGCCGGTCTGGAGCGCCGGCCGCGCTTCGACGCGGCGCGGGGCATGGCGACACTGGAGCTGGCGCGCATCTCGCGGGCGAGCGCCGAGCAGCGCGCCGGCCGCGCCGGTCGGCTCGGCCCCGGCGTCTGTTACCGGCTCTGGACGGAAGGGGCGCATGGCTCGCTGCTTCCCTTCACGCCGCCGGAGATCCGTCAGGCCGACCTCGCCCCGCTGGCCCTGGAGTTGGCCCGATGGGGGATAACTGATGCCGCGAGCCTCTCCTGGCTCGATCAGCCGCCGGCCGGCCATCTGGCCGGAGCGCGGCAGTTGCTGCGGCTGCTCGGCGCCCTCGATCGCCAGAACATGCTGACGCCGCTCGGTAAACAGATGGCAACCCTGCCCGCACATCCCCGCCTGGCCCGCCTGCTGATCGCTGCCCGGAACGAGGGTCGCCCCGGTCTTGGCTGCGACCTGGCGGCACTATTGGGGGAGCGCGACCTATTTGCCGGGCCTGGCGAAATAGCCCGGCGGGCCAGCGACAGCGATCTGCTCGACCGGCTGGAGGTGCTGGGGCGTTTTCGTCAGCAGGGGCGAGCAGCCGGTATCGAACAGGGTCCCGCCGCCGCCGTTGAACGGGCCGCCCGTCATTTTCGCGAAATGCTGAGCAAGGAGAGTAGGGGCACGGTGCGCAGTGCCCACGGGGAGGATGAAGAGGCGGCCGCTGAGGCCTGCGGCGTGGGACGCCTGCTGGCCGTGGCCTTCCCCGACCGCATCGGCCGCGAGCGCGAGCCCGGCAGTGGCCGCTACCTCCTGAGCAGCGGCTTCGGCGGGCGGCTCTCACCGTACTCGGCGGTGCGAGGGGGAGAATGGCTGGTAGCGGTCGAGGTGGCCGGCAAGCCGGGGGGGGAGGGGGAAATCCGACTGGTGAGCGCGCTGAAGCGGGACGATGTCGAGGCGTTATTCGGCGCCGATCTCGACTGGCGGCGGGAAGTGGAGTGGGATGAGCGGGCCGGCCGGGTGGTCGCCCGCGAGGTGCGTCGCCTGGGCGCCCTGCTCCTGCAGGAGCGGCCGGCGGCGGCGACCGCCGAAGATGTCGTGCCGGCGCTGCTGGCGGCGGTGCGCCGACAGGGGTTGGCGGTACTCGACTGGACGCCGGCGGCGCGGCAGTTACGGGCGAGGGTCGGGCTGTTGGCGCGGACCTGGCCCGAAGGCAGCTGGCCCGACCTCTCTGACATGGCGCTCCTGGCCGGGCTCGATGATTGGCTGGCGCACTGGCTCGCCGGGGTCACGAGTC
>DATBML010000419.1:0-7975 GCA_036554885.1 Desulfuromonadales bacterium | reverse complement strand
CCGAGGTGATGATGCAGGTTTTGCGCCGGGTGATCGAACTGGGGGCCGTGCCGATCGAGCCCGTTCCGGCCCGGCTTGAATCAGCCCCGGCCGACGGCGTGTTGCCGGATTATTTTTACGCAACGACCAATCTGCCCGCGGCGGTGCTGGTGGATGACCAATGGTTGCCCGTAGCGGGCGAAGAAATGGACCTGGCGGTGGTGGTGGCCGCCGACCGCCGTTCGGTGCGCGCCGTACCAATGGCCGACGTGCGGGCCGGCGAGTTGGTCGTGGTCGGCACGGAAGGGGTGCGGGTCGAACCGCTGTCGCGCGATGCCGACCCGGAGGCTTTCCGCTTCATGACCAGCGAAGTGTCGGCGGAGAAACCGAAGGGGCCGCTGCTGCAGCGGGTGATCCGCACCCTGCGCCGGGTCAAGGAGGAGGGGGGAAAGGTCCTGCTGGTTGGTGGTCCGGCCATCATTCATACCGGCGCCGGCCCGGTTCTCGAGCGGCTGATTCTGGGTGGCTGGATCGATATCCTGTTCGCCGGCAATGCCCTGGCGGTGCACGACATCGAGCAGGTCCTGTTCGGTACTTCTCTCGGCGTTCCGATCAGCGAAAATGCGGCTGTCCGCGAGGGGCACGCCCACCACCTCTGGGCGATCAACGCCGTCCGCCGGGCCGGCTCCATCGCCGCCGCGGTCGACAGTGGTCTGCTGCGGGGTGGGGTGATGCATGCCTGCGTTCGGCAAGGGATTCCCTTTGTCCTGGCCGGCTCGATCCGCGACGACGGGCCGCTGCCCGACGTCATCACCGACGCCGTGGCCGCCCAGCAGGCGATGCGCGAATTGATTCCGGGGGTGGGGATGGCGATCATGATCGGGAGCACGCTGCATGCCGTCGCTACCGGCAACCTGCTGCCGGCCAGGGTTTTCACCGTCTGCGTCGACATCAACCCCGGCGTCGTCACCAAGCTGCAGGATCGCGGCAGCCGCCAGTCGGTGGGGATTGTCATGGATGCCGCCTCG
Organism: Desulfuromonadales bacterium; assembly: GCA_036554885.1. Lineage (GTDB taxonomy): Bacteria > Desulfobacterota > Desulfuromonadia > Desulfuromonadales > DASPGW01 > DASPGW01. The sequence continues at coordinate 6,968 of DATBML010000419.1, read as the reverse complement.
TTTCTGGAGCAGTTGGCTGCTGGTCTGCAGTCCAAAGTCGCTTAAAGCCACGAATGCACAACAATCAAGGCAAATGAAATCAAAGAGCCATAGTCTTTTCTGTTATTCGTGAAAATTCGTCTGACTTCGTGGCTGATTTTCTAATTTATCCTCGACTTGCATCAATGCTGTGCATGCCGCAGATAGAAGTGGCTGAGAGGGACAAGTGCAACGGCGAAAACCGCCGCCAGCAACAAGAAGGTTGGTTGCAGCCCGGCGGAGTCGGCGAGGTGACCGATGAGCGGGCCGGAGGCGACGAACAGCAGGCGGAAAATGAGAGATTTCAGCGAGAGGATGCTGGCCCGGTTTTCCCGGCTGCTGACGTTCTGCAGGCGGGTGCGCAGCAAAGGACCCTGGAGCCCGCGCATGGCGGTGAGCAGGTAGTAGAAGAGGCAGCTCCAAACCCCTCCGGTAAGTCCCAGACCGAGATACCCGGTAACGATCAGACCGAGAAAGAGAACGGCCATTCCCTTTTCACCGAGACGAAAATGAAAGCGGTGGCTGAGCAGGGAGAAGAGTGCGACCGTGAGGTTGGCGCCGGCCCAGATCGGTCCGAACCAGGCGAGCGGCACGCCGGTCTGCTGCATGTACGGCTGGATGAGCCAGACGGGAAAATAGGAGGCGATTCCCAGTCCCGTCGCCAGCAGCATGGTGTAGCGCATCTCGCGGTTTTCGACCAGGGCCAGGCGGCAGGTGCGCAGGGCGGCTCCCAGGTGCGAGGCAGGAGCAGCGTGAGCCCCCCGGGGTGGCTCCTTGAGCGTGCGACACAGGCCGAGGGCAAGCAGCCAGACGCCGACCTGAATGAAGAAGGGGAGCAGGGGAGCGGTCGCATACAGCAGGCCGGCAAAGAGAGCGCCGGCCGCCTCTCCGGCCTGGGCGCAGCCGCTCATCCGGCCGTCGAACCGGGCGTACTTGTCTTCCCGGCCCTGCTGGCGCAGGCTTTCGAAGAGCAGGGCGCTGTCGGCGCCGCTGATGAAGGCGAAGGAAACTCCAAGCAGGATTTCGGCGAGCAGCACGCCGGCGAAGGAGTCGGCCACCGTGTAGAACCCCCAGCCGGCCACCCCCAGGGCAGAGGCGAAAACCAGCGAGAAGCGGTAGCCGAGATGGTCGCTCAGGTATCCGGAAGGATATTCCATGAGCAGCGTGGCGAGGGAGAATATTCCCTGAAGCAGCAGAATCTGCGCCAGGCTGAGGCCGATGTGGTCCTTCCAGAAGAGGGTGATGACCGCCATCGGAAAGAGGGTCATCTTGAGGAAGGAAAAGGCGTAGAGTTTGGAAATGTTGCTCGTAAGGCTCAAGGACTATGAACTCGGGATTTTGGACCCGGGACTTTGGACCGGAGACCGCCTTTAATTCTCCCAGGTGATGCAGGCTACCGGGCAACTGTCCATCGCCTGTTCGATCTTCGCTTCCGGGGCGCCCGAGGGGTTGTAGACCACCGATTTGTGCTCGTGATGGTGGCCATCGTCGCCCGGCTCTTCCATGCGGAAGACTTCCGGACAGATCTGGACACAGGCTTCACAACCGATGCAGGCTTCCTGGTCGACGACGGGGATGCGGGGCATGAGGATATTCCTTTCCGGTGAAATGGAAATGAACTCTAGCAGATTTTCTCCGAATTTTCGACTTCCAAGTGAAACTGTTTGCCAACCTGAGCTGATAATAATATTCTTTCGGAAATTTACGGTGAACCTGCGGCAATGCAGGCTGGATGCGGCGACCATTTATGCGGAGGATGACAGTGCAGGGTAGGACAGGGCTGCGCACGGAAATCATCGTCAATATCGTGTTGCTGATGGGGGCCTCCCTGCTGTTCGCCGGTTTTCTTCTGATCAAACTCACCGAGCGGGAACTGCTGGCCCAGCGGGTCGGCAGCGCCATCGGCATCATGGAAATCCTGGCCCGTACCGTTCCTCTGAACCTGATTGAGGACAGCGACCCCGCCGCTGCGCTTCTGGCCGGCGCTTCGCCCCTGCTTCAGCGCTTGCCGCCCGGTTTGGCCGTGCAGGGATGGGCGGCCGCGGGTCGGGAATTGAACCCCCTCGTGGAGCACGGGCAGTCGTCGGGTTTCCGCCTGGAGCAGAAGCTGCTGGCGCAGGTCAAGCTCAGCGGCGAACCGGAGGTGCGGATCCACTATCCGTCAGCCTGGTCAGTGTTCGCAACGTCTCCGGAAAGTTATGTGATGATCTCCGTCCCGGTGCGAAAAGGTGGGAGCTTTCTCGGCGCCCTGCAGGCCCGCTTTTCCCTGGACGAGGTCCGGCAGCGAGTGACATCGGCGCAGAAGCTGATGCTTCTCTATGCTCTGCTCTATGGCGCGGTCCTGGTGCTGTTCGGGGTCTATTTGCTGAGTCGAGCCGTGGTGCGGCCGATCCGCCGACTGCAGGCGATGTCCCAGCGCATCACCGCCGGCGATCTGGAACAGGCCGTCCCTGTCGAAGGACCGCGGGAGATCGCCGATCTGGCAGGTTCCTTCAACACCATGGCGGGCGCCCTCCGGCAGAGCCGCCGGGATACGGAAGCCCATATCCAGGCCCTGCAACGGGCCAACTCCGAAGTCAGGCAGGCCCAGAAGGAATTGATCCGTTCGGAAAAGATGGCCTCGGTCGGCCATCTGGCGGCCGGCATGGCACACGAGATCGGCAACCCGCTGGGCGCCGTCGTCGGTTATCTCGATTTTCTCAAAGGGGAGTCACCGCCTGGACGACAGAAAGAGATCATCGAGCGGGCCCTCGCCGAGACGGGACGCATCGACCGTCTGGTCCGGGAACTCCTCGACTATGCTGCTCCCGCCGGCAGCGAGCCGCAGACTTTCGACCCGGTGGCGGCGATGGCCGAAGCCAGGGACATCCTCCGGCATCAGGGAGCCTTCGATGGTCTGGAACTCGACGATCGTCTGCCGCCAAGCCTGCCGTCAACAATCATGGCCCGGCATCAATTGGTGCAGGTCTTCGTCAACCTGCTGCTCAATGCGCGGGATGCTGCATCCTCCGGCGGGACCATCCGCCTCTCCGGCGGCGAGGATGGGGGGGGCGTCTGGCTGTCGATGGCCGATGACGGCTGTGGTATGAGCCCGGAGATCCTCGCCCACATCTTCGACCCGTTTTATACCACCAAGGCTCCGGGCAAGGGGCGGGGCCTTGGACTGGCGGTCTGCCAGCGGGTGGTGGGCGATGCCGGCGGTAGAATCGATGTTCGCTCGACCCCGGGGCTGGGGAGCGAGTTCACAGTATGGCTGAAAAAGGCGGAGCCCATCTGATATGACGGCGGCACTGAAGAAAATTCTGGTGGTGGACGACGAGGCCGCGATGCGGCACATGCTGCAACTGGTGCTCGAAAAGGAGGGCTACCAGGTCACCGAGAGCGCCGAAGGAGGGGCGGCTCTGGAGCTTCTTCAGGAGGAACCCTTCGACATGGTGCTGTGCGACATCCGCATGCCGGGGATGGACGGACGAATGTTCCTGCGGGAGGTGGCCCGGTTGAAGCTGACCCCCACCATCATCATGATGAGTGCATACGGCACCATCGACACCGCCATCGAATGCATGAAAGGGGGCGCCTACGACTACATCTCCAAACCGTTCAAGCCGGACGAAGTGGTCCTGACCCTGAAGAAGGCGGAGGAGCGCTTCCGTCTGCGCCAGGAAAACCTCCGGCTGCGGGAGGAGCTGGCCCGCAGCGGTGCTCCCTCCGGTACGGGTGGGATTGTCTATCGCAGTGAGGCAATGGCACAGGTTATGAACCTGGTCGGGCGGGTGGCCGGCTCCGCCTCGTCCGTGCTGGTTACCGGCGAAACGGGAACCGGCAAGGAGCTGGTGGCCCGTGCCCTGCACCAGCAGGGGGAGCGGCGGGAAGGGGTGTTTGTCGCCGTCAATTGCGGTGCCATCTCCTCCGGCCTGCTGGAGAGCGAGCTGTTCGGCCACGTCAAGGGAGCCTTCACCGGCGCCGACCGCGAGCGCCAGGGACTGTTCTCCGCCGCCGACGGCGGCACCCTCTTCCTCGACGAGATCGGCGAGCTGCCCCTGGAGTTGCAGCCGAAGCTGCTGCGCGTCCTGCAGGAGGGGGAGTTGCGGCGGGTCGGCGAGACCCGGCCGCGGCGGGTCGACGTGCGAGTGCTCGCCGCCACCGCCCGCGATCTCAAGGCAGAGATCGCCCGCGGCCGCTTCCGCGACGATCTCTACTACCGCCTGGCCGTGGTGGAGATCCAGATCCCGCCCCTGCGGGAACGGCCGGATGACATCCCCCTGCTGGCCGAGGATTTCGTGCGCCGCATTGCCGCCCGCGAGGGGCGGCCGGCGCCGCAGATCGCTGCCGACGCCGCGGAGGTGCTGCGGGGCTACGACTGGCCGGGGAACGTTCGCGAGCTGGAAAACTTCATGGAGAAGACCATGATCTTCTGTCGCGGCGAATCCATCGACCTGGCCTCCCTCCCCTGGGAGGTGCGCCGGCGGCCGCGCGAGGGTGGCGACGACCTGTCGCTGCGCCAGGCGGCCCGGCGCCTGGAGCTTGAGTACATCCGCAAGGCGCTTCAGGCGACCGGCGGCAACCGCACCCAGGCGGCGCGCCTGCTGGAAATCAGCCTGCGGGGGCTGCTCTACAAGATGAAGGATTACCAGCTCGACTAGTCCCCCTTATCTCGCCCATTCATTTCGCGCCGCCCTGCAAAGGTTGCATACCCTTGCTACGCAAAATCTGCACACTGGCGTGCTGGGCGGGGCGAGGCCGCGCAGGAACACCCCACCATTACGGCAGAACGAATCCTCCTCCAGATTGGAACGCCTTTTGCTTTTATGGGAGATGCCTGGGCAGTTGCCTGGATCCGGAACCTGCGGGCGCGGATGGCTTAAAAGGAGCCTTGAAGATGAAAAAAGTCATAGCTCAGGAGCATGGATTTACCCTGCTGGAGGTCCTGGTGGCGTTGACAATTTTTGCGGTCGGTCTGCTTGGTATCGCCGGAGTGCAGATCAGCTCCCTCAATTTCAATGCCGATTCCAACACCCGGTCCGTAGCCACCGCAATTGCCCAGGGCGAACTGGAAGAGATCCTGGCGATGGATCAGGCGGACAGCACTTTCGCGAGCACCAATCTCGGCATGGTCAGGGACCTCGATCCGAATTCGGCGGCGACGACCCTGGCGGTGCCAGGCGGGGGGAGCTACAACGCCACCTGGGACGTGGAGACCAACACTCCGATCAGCAGCATCGCCAGAATCACCGTTCGGGTCAACGCTCCCGACGGGCGGGCCGTTGCTCTCACCGGCTACAAGAGGTTCATCTGATGTTGACGCGGCGAAGAAAACATCCGGGTATCCGCAGGGCCGAGGGAGGATTTACCTTGATCGAACTCCTGATCACCATGGCGATTCTCGGAGTCGTGGTGGCCAGCATGTACACCCTCTACCTGAACATGCAGCGGACTACTTTCAACCAGAACGAAGTGGTCGATCTCCAGCAGAGCCTGCGGGTCGCACTCGATTCCCTGAATCGGGACATCAAGATGGCCGGTTTCCTGATTCCGGGTGACAGAACACCGGTCGCAGCCGGGTCGGATTCCGATACGCTTGTGCTTGAGGCAGCTTCGACCCTGCATGTCTTCGCCCGGGTTGCCCAGGATATCGAAATCCCTGCCGGGACCGTCGACACCGACGTAAAGGATTTTATAGTGGCGCTGCCGGGTATGGCCGATCCGTTTGAAGCGGGCGACATCATCCGGATCATCCGGCCACAAAACGGCAGCCAGCCCTTCGATGCCGATCTTGAAGTGGCCGGAAAGAACCGTGACACGCCGAAAATTACCGTCAAAGGTTTTGCCACTGCCGATGCTGTCCAGTACGTTGCCGGGGATATGATCGCCCGGGTCGTTGCCGGAGCTCCGGACCCCGCTACCGTTACCTGGAACCTGAACGGAACCAACCTGGAGCGCGACGGACAAGTGATGGCGACGGATATCGCCGCCCTGCAGTTCACCTACCTGACCGACGATGACGCAAACGTCACCGCCGTGCAGGTGACGCTGACGGCCGATGTGCCGAACCAGCTCGACGCGGTCGCGCGGCAGCGCAGTCTGACCAGTGTCGTGCGACTCAGAAATTAACCGAGGAGTTGAGCGAATGACCGACCGAATCCTTGCCGGAAGACCGAACCCTGCACCTCAGCCGATGCGATCTCCGTTGGACAACGAGCGTGGCATCGCTTTGATCGTTGCCATCTCCCTGTTGGCGGTCATGAGCATCCTCGGCGTTATGCTTCTTTCGGCCTCGACGTCCGAAATCCAGCTGTCCGGAAATTTCCGCAACACCCAGGAAGCGTTCTACGCGGCGGACCGGGCCGTTGAGTACGCCACCCAGGGGGTTGCCCAAGGGGAAACAACCGTCGATCTTTACAACGACAGCGACGCCAGCGCCGTGCTCCATCGCAATCGGGTGACCGTCGGGCAGACCGGGCTGGAGCCCTCCGCGGTTTCGACATCCGACGATCGCAACAGCGTCACCTACATCGGCAGCGGACCGCCGCCGCTGGGAGGAGGGTCCGATGCAGGCGATTTTGTGGCCCATAATTACGCTATATCGGTGGTCGGGGTGAGCCCAACCAGCTCTGCCAACCCATCACGCAGCACTCTTCGTGCGCAAGTTGCCAAGATCGTACCCAAGTAGATGATCCCCTCCGGAGGTTGACATGACGAAGAAAATGGTGATGGTGCTGCTGGCCTTGATGCTGCTCCCCTGGTCCGCACCGCTGGCGGCCGAGGCGACGGCGGAGAGCCCTCCGGCCTACCAGTCGACGACTACGTATGCCGGGATTTACAAGGCGGATCGTCTCTATCAGCTCAATTCAGTCGAGCAGACCTGGTATGCCAGCCAGCGCTTCAAGGCCTGGACCTCCCTGTCGTGCTCGGAAGCCCGCAGCGCACTGTTTAATCAGGGAACCTGGGTT
>DATBML010000219.1:0-1914 GCA_036554885.1 Desulfuromonadales bacterium | reverse complement strand
TTCACTTCTACCCGGCCATCCTTATTCCGCTGTTGCTGTTCTTCCTCCCCGCGCGCTATACGCGGGGTGGCGAGGTCTGGGGGGTGCTCTTCTTCTTTGGCCTGGCTGTCGGATGCGAGCTTCTCGATCGGCCGATATTTGCGCTCGGTGGTCTGGTGGCCGGCCACACCCTGAAGCATCTCTTTTCCGCCATCGCCGTCTGGTGGGTCCTGCGGATGCTGGCCACCCGGCACTCTCGCGAAGGCTGAGACGGTCGGGCACGGTTTCACCGTTGACAGGACCCAAGCAAATTGTAATAGTGACGGTCTCGATTCGAGTCTCGAACCACGTAAAGGAGTTGATACGATGCTCAAGCATGTCGTTTTTTTCAAGTTCAAGCCTGAAACCGGTGCCGCCGAAATTGCCGACCTGGAGCAAAGCCTGCGGGCGCTGCCCGCCGTGATCCCGGAGATTCGCGAGTTCATTGTCGGCCGTGATGTGGTCCGTTCGGAACGTTCCTACGATCTCGCCCTGATTTCCGGTTTCGACGATCTGGCGGCGATGAGCCGCTATCAGGTCCACCCCGACCACCAGGCGGTGATCGCCAAGGTCAAGGCGCTTTGCGCCGGCGTCGTCGCCGTCGATTTCGAGTATTGAACTGGACGTCAGGGAGGCTGGCCGATGGACAGGGATGATTTCGAAAGGCGCCGCGCCGAGCGCCGCTACTCGCTCAATTTCCTCGAATTTGCCGTGATCGGCAAGAATGGGGAAGTCCTCTTCCGCGAGATGGGAAGGACGCTCAATGTCAGCTCCACGGGCATCAAGCTGGAAACACCGGCACTGATCGAAGCTGGGCAGCGTGCCCGGGTGACTCTCAGCCTCAAGAATGACCTGCTCGATCTGGCCGGCAAGGTGGCGCATGCCGAAATCGCCGGCCCGGAACTTTTCAGTGCCGGAATTCAATTTACCCGGCTGGACGATAAAACCCAGCGGATTCTCAGCCGGTATCTGGCGGCCTTCAGCGAAGCAGCTTCCGCGCATCCATAGCGACGATTGCACCCCTTTCGGCAGTTGATATACTTTCCCGGTCATGCTCGATCTCCCGGGTGCTGCCTCTCGCCCCCGTTCGCCCCTTGCCCGACCACAACGCAGGTCCCATGCGCTTTGCTCACAACGTCAGTCCGCAGTGGCTGGAGCAGTTGTACCGACTCTGGCAGGAGTCGCCGGACCGGTTGCCTCCGCAATGGCAATCGTTTTTCCAGGGCTTCGAGCTGGGCGAGGAAGGTGCGGCAGGGGCTGCGTGCATAGACCCCGCCCATGCGCTCAAACAGTCTGGCGTGCAATCCCTGATCTATCGCTACCGTGATATCGGCCACCTGCTCTCCTGCACCAATCCTCTCGACGTCTGCCAGACCGAACACCCCCTGCTCGCCCTCGAGGCCTTCGACCTCGAAGAAGCGGACCTCGGCACCGCCTTTCGCACCCGCCGGTTTTTCAAGCAGAGCGCCACCCTGCGCGAGATCGTCGAAACCCTGCGCGAGACCTACTGCCGTTCGATCGGCGTCGAGTTCATGCACATCCAGGATCCTGCCGAGCGGCAGTGGCTGATCGACCGCATGGAGCCGACCCGCAACCGGCCGGGTTTCTCCCCCGAGGAAAAATTGCAAATCCTGCGCAAGCTGCAGGAGGCGGCCCTGTTCGAGGCATTCCTGCACCGCAAATTCCTTGGCCAGAAGCGCTTCTCCATCGAGGGGGGGGAGGCGCTCATCGCCCTGCTCGACCACGTGGTGCGCCGGGCGGCCGCCTTCGGGATGCGCGACCTGGTGCTGGGGATGTCGCATCGCGGCCGCCTCAACGTGCTGACCAACATCTTTGGCAAGCCCCTGGAGAACCTTTTCGCCGAATTCGTCGACAACATCGAATACCAGGTGGTCG
>DATBML010000201.1:0-7100 GCA_036554885.1 Desulfuromonadales bacterium | reverse complement strand
GTACATCAACATGGGCAACACCCTCGATGAACTGGGGCGCACCGAGGAAGCCCTGCAGATGTACGACCAGGCCCTGCGGCGGGTTCCCGACTCACCCGACGTCTATTACAACCGGGGATATGCCTTCAACCGCCTCGGCCGTTACCAGGAGGCCCTCGACAATTTCGACCAGGTCTTGGCCGGAACGCCGAACGATGCCGCCAGCCTCAACGGCAAGGGCTACGCCCTCTCGGGCCTCGGTCGGGAGGAGGAAGCGCTGGTGTGCTACAGCCGGGCCATCTCCCGCGATCCTGCGGTGGCCAATTACTTCTACAATCGCGGGCTCTCCCTCTACCGCCTGGGGCGCTTCGAGGAGGCCTTGGGCGACTTCGGGACGGCGCTCGAGCTCGATCCCGATTTCTTCGAGGTCTGGATCGAAATGGCCGGCCTGCTGACCGAACTGGGGCGTTACGAAGAAGCCCTGGGCGATCTCGAACGGGCCGAAAGCCTTGATCCCGAGAGCCCCGAGCCTCCCTTCTACCGCGGCGTCATCAGCGAGAAGAAGGGAAACCTCGAGCAGGCGCGGGCCGAATTCGAGGAAAGCCTGCGTCGCGACCCCGAGTCTATCTTCACTCTCAACAACAAGGGGAACGTCCTCATCGACCTCGACCGGCTCGAGGAGGCCCTGGCCTGTTTCGACGCCATTCTCCGGCGCACCGACCGTTACCCGCTGGCCCATTACAACCGGGCCTGCGTCTTTGCCCGGCAGGGGAAAGTGCGCGAGGCGGTGCGCGAACTCGCCGTCGCCTCGACCCAGGATGCCAACTTTCTCGATGATGCCCGGCAGGATCCCGACTTCGACCGGATCCGGAAGACAACCTCCTTTCTCCGGTTGGTCGGTGGCGGCAAAGGCCGGCTGCGGAGAGTCCGGGGATGACCGAAGTCGCGACCGAGGTAAAACAGGCGCACCGTGCCACCCTCCGGCTCAGCGGGATGAGCTGCTCCAGGTGCGCCCAGACCATCGAAAAGGGGGTCGCCGCCCTGCCCGGAGTCGAGCGGGCGGCGGTCAACTTCGCGGCTGAAAAACTGACCGTCGAATACGATGCCGGCCGGCTTTCCGTCGACGCCATCATCCGCAAGATCGAGGAACTCGGCTACGCAGCCAGGGCGCCGGGAGGACCGGCGACGGAGGCGGGGAAGCTGACCTTCGCCATCCAAGGGATGCATTGCGCCTCTTGTGCGGGGACGATCGAGAAGAAACTCTCGGCGCTTGCCGGCATGCACTCGGTCAAAATCAATTTCGCCGAAGATACCGGTACCGTCGAATTCGACTCGCAGGTGCTCGGTCGCGACGAGATTTTCGAGGCGGTGCGCGCTGCCGGCTATACCCCGCTGGCGGAGCGCGGCGCCGCCGAGGAGCGCAGTGAAGCCCGGCGGGAGCTCCTCTGGGTCATTCTCGCCGCCGCGCTCTCTTTCCCGATCATGGCCTTCATGTGGTGGAAGCCTTTCGGTGCCGCCACCCATACCCTCGAAGCACTTCTCGCGACGGTCGTCCAGTTCACCGCCGGCCTCACTTTCTACCGCGGCGCCTGGAAGTCGCTGAAAAACCGTTCGGCCAACATGGATGTCCTGGTCGCGCTCGGCATCACCGCCGCCTACGTCTACTCGCTGCTGGCGGCCTTTCATCTGTTCGGCGTCTCGGGGGAGGTCTTCTTCGAGACGAGCGCCATGCTGATCACCTTCATTCGTTTCGGCAAGTGGCTCGAGGCCCGGGCCAAGGGGAAGGCGAGCCAGGCGCTGCGCAAGCTGCTGCAGCTGCAGGCCGACCGGGCCATCCTGCTGGAGGGAGGCGAGGAGCGGGAAGTGCCGGCCAGCCGGCTGCGGGTCGGCGACCGGGTGGTGGTGCGCCCCGGTGAGAAGATTCCGGTCGACGGCGAGATCGAGAGCGGCGAATCGGCAATCGACGAGTCGATGGTGACCGGCGAATCGGCGCCGGTGGCCAAGGGTCCCGGCGACACCGTCACCGGCGCCACCCTCAACAGCAGCGGCCGCCTGATCGTCCGCGCCACTGCCGTCGGCGAGGAGACGGTACTGGCGCAGATCGTCCGCATGGTCGAGGAGGCGCAGGGGGACAAGGCGCCCATCCAGCGCCTGGCCGACGCCGTCTCCAACTGGTTCGTGCCGGCAGTGGTGGCGATTGCCGTCGTCACCTTTATCGCCTGGCGCCTGGCGGTCGGAGCAGAGTTCCTCTTTGCCTTCAAGATGGGGATTGCCGTTCTCGTCATCGCCTGTCCCTGCGCCCTGGGGCTGGCCACCCCCACTGCCATCATGGTGGGGAGTTCGGTCGGGCTCGGCGCCGGCATACTCTTCAAACGGGCCTCAGTTCTCGAGAACATCTCCAGGCTCGATATCCTGCTGCTCGACAAGACCGGCACCCTGACCAAAGGGGAGTTTTCGGTGACCGATCTGGTCACCGCAGAAGGAGTTGACGAACGGGAGCTGCTGCGCCTGGCCGCCGCCGCCGAAAACGCCAGCAGCCATCCCCTGGCCGGGGCGGTGGTGCGCCGGGCCCGGGGAGCGGGTCTTGTGCTGTCCGCGGCCGAAGCGGTCGAGGAGGTCGGCGGCCACGGCCTGCTTTGCACCGTCGAGGGGAGCCGGGTGCTGGCCGGCAGCCGGCGCCTGATGGAGCGGGAAAAGATTCCCATGGCGTGGGTCGTCGAAGAGGCGGAAGCGCTTGCCGGGGGAGGCAAGTCGCTCGTCTACGTCGCCCGCCAGGGAGAGTTGCTGGGCGTGGTGGCGCTCGCCGACACCCTCAAGGAAGGAGCTGCCGACACCGTCGCCCGGCTGCGGAACCTGGGTCTGCGCACGGTGATGATCACCGGCGACCGTCGCGAGGCGGCACGGGCGGTGGCGGCACAGGTCGGCGTCGATGCGGTCGAGGCCGAGGTGCTTCCCGGCGACAAGCAGAAGGTGGTACGCCGCTACCAGGAGGATGGCTATTCCGTCGGCATGGTCGGCGACGGCATCAACGATGCCCCGGCCCTGGCCCAGGCCGACATCGGCATCGCTATCGGCAGCGGCACCGACGTCGCCAAGGAAACCGGCGACATCATTCTGGTCAAGGGGGACATCCGCGATGTCGAGCGTGGCATCCGTCTCGGCCGCCGGACCCTGGCCAAGATCAGGCAGAACCTCTTCTGGGCCTTCTTCTACAACGTGATCGGCATCCCGGTCGCCGCCGGCCTGCTCTATCCGTCCTTCGGGATCGTTCTCAAGCCGGAATTTGCCGGCCTGGCCATGGCCTTCTCCAGCGTTTCGGTGGTGACCAACAGTTTGTTGCTGAAGAGGTACGCGGAGAAACTGTAGGGGCGCAGCACGCTGCACCCTCAGGATTGACCGGATGAGAGCCGGGCGCAGCATGCTGCGCCCCTACAAAAACGGCAAGGAAATGACATGCAACGCAAACCGATCATCGGCGTCATCGGCGCCAGCGAGCCGACAGAGGCCGGTTACGCCGTCGCCCGCGAAGTGGGGCGGCGTCTTGCCGAGGCCGGAGCGGTGCTGGTCTGCGGCGGCCTCGGCGGGGTGATGGAGGCGGCCGCTCGCGGCAGCGCCGAGGCCGGTGGCCTGGTGCTGGGAATTCTGCCCGGGCCGGAGGCGGCCGCGGCCAATCCCTGGGTGGGCATCGCGGTTCCCACCAATATGGGACATGCGCGCAACGTCATCATCGCGCACACCGCCCAGGCCCTGATTGCGGTTGAGGGAGAATACGGTACCCTTTCCGAGATCGCCATCGGCCTGAAGCTCGGTCGCCCGGTCATCGCTCTGGGTACCTGTCATCCGGTAGCGGGAATGGTTGCCGCCACCTCGCCGGAAGCGGCGGTTCGTCTTGCCTTTTCGATGCTTGCCGCGACGGCGGCAGGGAGGGAAGTCCATGCCGATTGATCTGGAACAATCGCAGGAACGGGCCGCACAGCTGGTCGAATGGGTGCGCGGCAAGGGGCGGATACTGATCGTCGCCCATGACAACCCCGACCCCGATTCCCTGGCGGCGGCCTTCGCCCTCAGACACCTTTTTCTGGTCAAGACCGGTCAGGAGGCGACCATCGCCTTCGGCGGCGTCATCGGCCGCGGCGAGAATCAGCTGATGGTCCGGGAACTGGAGATCGATGCCGTCGCCATCGACACCCTCGATCTCGACGAGTTCGAGGTGGTCTGCATGGTCGACACCCAGCCCGCCACCGGCAACAATTCCTATCCCGCCGAACTGCCGGTGCATGTGGTGATCGATCACCACCCGACGCGTATCTCCTGTCAGGGCTGTCGCTGGGTCGACGTGCGCGAGAACTACGGCGCCTGTGCCACCATCCTTTTCGAATATTTGCTCTCCCAGGACGTCTACATCAGCACCAAGCTCGCCACCATCCTGTTTTATGCCATCAAGTCCGAAACCCAGGACCTCGGGCGCGAGTGGCACCGGGCCGACCGTGAAGCCTATCTCCATCTCGTTCCGCTGGTCAATAACCGGATCCTGTTCAAGATCATCCATCCCGAGTCACCCCGGGAATACTTCGGCAGCTACAACCGGGCGATCGAAAACGCCAGAATTTACGAAAACGTTCTCGCCTTCAATCTCTACGAGATCGAACATCCCGATATCGTCGCCGAGATGGCCGATTTTCTGCTGCGGGTGGAAGGGATCGAAACCGTTCTTGGCATGGGCCACTACCAGGAGACGGAGATCCTCTCGCTGCGTACACTGAGCCAGCAGGTGGTGGCCGGCGATATCATGCAGCAGGTGGTCGATGGCCTGGGCGCGGCCGGCGGCCACGGCATGACGGCCGGCGGCCAGATCCGGCCCATGCAGGGCGGTGTCGCCCTGCAGCGTGAACTCGAAGCGACTCTCACCCGGCGACTCCTCGAAACCCTCGGCATGAAGCCGGTTCGCGGCAAAAAACTCATTCCCTCCTGAGCCTTTCCACCCTTGCCGGCCACGCAGCACGGTGTCAGCCGGCCCCACCTTCCGTTGACAGTTGCCGACCAAACGGGGTATAAGGGAGCGTTTTTAACCCCGAGGTGCCCATGCTCCGTTCCCTGATGCTCCTGCTCGTTCTTCTCGGCCTCGCCTCCGCGGCCCAGGCCCGCGTCGAACTCTTTCTTCCCGGCAACCCGTCGGTGACCATCGACGAAGTCTACCTGCGCGACGGCGTCGCCTATCTGGCTATCGACGACGTGCTCCGCCCTCTCGGGCTGAGCGGCCAGTGGGATTCGGTCGAGCACACCTACAGCATCAAATCCGAAACCCGTTCGGGCTTGATCACTCCGGGCAGCCGTTACCTGCGTCTGGGTGAGCGTTTCCTGCCGCTCTCGCATCCGCCCCGGTTCATCGACGGGCGCCTGCGGGTCGCCGAGGACTTCGTCACGAAACAACTTCCCGTGCTGCTCGGCGAGCCGATCTATTACCGCAATCTCGATCCGCCGGAGAAGCCGGCCGCCGAAGAAATCACCACCCTCGACCGGCTCTTTGCCTTTCTCCTGCGCAAGGAACAGCCGGCCGGCGAGCCGGCACTGCGCGGAGTCGCCATTGACCCGGGGCACGGCGGCGAGGATGCCGGCGCTATCGGCACTGGCGGCAGCAAGGAGAAGACGGTCACTCTGGAGGTCGCCAGGCGTTTGGAAAAACTGCTGAAAATGCGGCTGGGGATTCCCATCTATCTCAGTCGCGACGGTGACTATTCGCTCACGCCGACGCAGCGCCTGGAGCCGGTTGCTCGCCCCGACACCGACGTGCTGATCCAGCTGCATGCCCAGTCTTCTTTTTCCCCTGCGCCGCACGGCGTCACCCTGATCGTTCGACCCCAGGAAGAGACGCCACAGGGCGCTCTGCCGCAGGGTGAGGGGGAGAGCATTCGTCTCGCCCGTTCCCTTGCCGCCGCACTGCATGACAGCGGGGTCGAGGTGGCGGGAATCATCCAGGCGCCGCTTCTTCCCCTCGGCCGGGGAAACCTGCCCACCGTCCTGATCGAGCTGGGTTATCTGACCAATACCGACGACCGGGCGCTGCTGCGCGACCCGGCCGGTCAGGAAAAAGTGGCCGGGGCGCTTTTCGCCGGTCTGAAAAATTATTTCGATGACCAACAGGAGGTCGACAGGTGAGCGATTCAGCAGAGATACGCCGGGATGGCCGGCAGCCGGCCGAACTGCGCCCGGTAAATTTCCAGCGCGGCTTCACCCGTTATGCCGAGGGGTCGGTACTGGTCTGCTTCGGTGAAACCCGCGTTCTCTGCAACGCCACGGTCGAGGAAGGGGTTCCTTCCTTTCTCCGCGGGGAGGGACGGGGCTGGGTGACCGCCGAGTACTCCATGCTCCCCCGCGCCACCCATAGCCGGTCGCCGCGGGAGTCGACCCGGGGCAAGGTGGGGGGGCGGACGCACGAGATCCAGCGACTGATCGGCCGTTCCCTGCGGGCGGTGATCGATACGCAGGCGCTGGGCGAGCGGACTATCCTGATCGACTGCGATGTCCTGCAGGCCGACGGCGGCACCCGCACCGCCGCCATTACCGGCGCCTTCGTGGCGCTGGCCGATGCCGTCGCCGGCCTCAGGCGCAAGGGACTGGTGGCCGGCAACCCCCTCAGGGAAAGCGTAGCGGCCGTGAGCGTCGGCATCGTCGAGGGGAAGCCGGTCCTCGATCTCAACTACGACGAGGATTTTCGCGCCGCCGTCGACATGAACTTCGTCATCACCGAATCGGGTCGTTTCGTCGAGGTTCAGGGGACCGCCGAAGAGGAGCCTTTCACCGCATCCGAACTCGATGCCCTGCGCGACCTGGCTCTGGCCGGCTGCCGTCAACTGGCGATGCTGCAGAAGAGGGCGTTGGAAGGTTAGAAGCAGCCGAGGAATTCAGAATACAGAATTCAGAATTCGGAAGAAATCTCAGAAGCAGCTGCCTTGAGCTTTATGCCTTGGACGTTATTCTGGCTCCTGTATTCTGAATTCTGGATTCCAGATTTTGCATCCTGAAGGAGTTTCAATGGAGTTGGTCATCGCCACCCGTAATCAGGGAAAGCTGCGTGAGATCAAGCGGCTGCTCGAAGAGACGGAGATCCGCGTCCTCGGTCT
>DATBML010000187.1:0-1532 GCA_036554885.1 Desulfuromonadales bacterium | reverse complement strand
CGTGTTCGCGCTCTTCGCTGGAGAGCAGGGTGAAGACCTTTTTGCCCCGCGGATTTTTGGTGATCTCGGCCGCCCGCTTGTAGAAGTCCATGACGTTCTTTTCGGTCTGGATGGCCAGCTTGAGTGCTTCCTGCAACTTGTATTCCTGCGGCATGGGGCGCTTCCTCCTTCGGTTTGTAATGAGAGCAGGTATAGTGTTTACGTTTTAAAAGTATTACCGAAGGTCGTCGCATGTCAACGGTGCCGTTGCGAAAACCGGCAGCGCAGCGGCGGGAAGCGAACTACCGCGCCGCGGTTCCAGCCAGGACGAGCTTGTCGCTGATGTTGTTCTTCAGCCAGTTCGGGTCCCACCATTCGAGCGGGTTGACCTGCTGGCCGGCGATCAGCACGCTCAGATGCAGATGGTCGCCGCCGGCCATTCCGGTGGCTCCGGTTCGCCCGACGATCTGCCCTTTGCTGACCGTCTCGCCCTTCTGGACCGTCATCTGGCTGAGGTGGCCGTAGAGGGTCTGCAGGCCGAGTCCGTGGTCGATGACGACGCAGTTGCCGTAGATGCCGAGCTCATCGGCGAAGACCACCGTCCCGGCGTTGGCAGCCGGTACCGGGGCCTGGGCGGTGGAGGCGAGGTCGATGCCGAGGTGGGTCTGCCGGTCGATGGCCTGGCCGGCGTGGTAATAGGTGCGGGCCTGGGCAAAAAAGCCGGGTACGGCGGCGTTGGGCTGGCGCATGAAGACCCCGTCCCACAGCGGCTGCCCGGCGGTCTGCCGGCCGAAATCGAGCAGGGCGCTGGTGTTCTGCTGCCGCATCTCCCGGTTGACCTTGAGGAAGAGTTCCAGCGGGTCGGTAACCGTGGGATAAAAGTGCTGGAAGTCGGGGACGATTTTCGTTTCCAAAAACTTCTGGTTCACCTCGATGCGGTCGGTGGGGAAGGGTTTCGGATTGAGATGGTAGTAGATGCCCGCCAGTCGCTCGTTGCCGGCCGCGTCGGTCGCCAGCACCTTGGGCACGAAGGCCGACGGGTTCATGTCGTAGGGGAAGGCGAAGAGGCAGACGTATGTGCCCGAGGACTGACGGTGGCCGGGGAAGAACAGTCCGCCGACCGTCACCCCGGTTTTCTCCACCGGCTCGGAGATGGTGTAGACGACGAGGCCAGCGCCACCCTGATTGATGTTGTGGGCGGTGCTCAATATCGTCACTGCCGGCGGCTTGTTGTCGTAATCGAACTTGAGAACCTTCTCGCTGGTGTTGCCCGCTCCGAAGCGGAACGGCGAATGGTCGACAGCGGTGATGCGCACCTCGAAGGAGCCTTCCTGCAGACTCGCTCCGCCAAAATTGACGGTTTCATCTGCCGCGGCGGTGCCGGCGGTGAAATCACGGGCAACCACCTCGCTGGCTTTTTCCCCCTGGACGACCGTTATCCGCAGGCTCTTGAGACCCGCACCGGCGTCGGACAGCCGGGCGGTCAAGGGCCGGCGGGCGGAAACCGGCCCCGACACGGGGCTCGCCTCGATGCCGGGGGCCGTGGTGTCACG
>DATBML010000105.1:0-1585 GCA_036554885.1 Desulfuromonadales bacterium | reverse complement strand
CCCTCGACGGCGGGGAAGATGCTCGCCACGTCCTCGGCGTAATCGGCGAAGTCGGTGCTGAAGAAGAAATCGCCGCCGGGGCGCAGGTAGTAGCGGGCCATGCCGAGAAAGTCGGAGTTGACCAGGCGGCGGCCGCGGTGGCGCTTCTTCGGCCAGGGGTCGGGGCAGTTGATGTAGATGGCGGCGAGGCTTTCGCGCTCCAGGTGGCGGGTCAGCAGGTAGCGCGCCTCGATGCGCATCACCCGCACGTTGTCGAGCCCGGCGGACTCCACCTTCCTGCAGGTCTTCAGGCACCCCTTGTTGTAGATGTCGATGGCCAAGTGGTTGCGCTCGGGGTGCTGCGCCGCCAGCTGGACGATGAAATCGCCGATGCCGCAGCCGATCTCCAGGGCGAGGGGCCGCTCCACGGCGAAGGCTTTGCCAGGGCCGCCGGCGGGGATATCCTCTTCCGGCAGGAAGACGGGGGAGGTGATCTCGATGACGCGTTGGGTCATGGGGGGAGGTTTTCCTCTTCTGCATTGGAGTGGGCTGATGCAAGCTATCACAGAGAGGGGATTTTTTCAACGGGGCCGCACGACGGGCGCGAACTTTCGATCAGCCCGGTTCGGCGAGGAGGAGGCGGTTCTTGGGTGTGATCTCCGCGGGGGTCGTCTGGGTGTAGACCTTGTACCCACCGGCGCGCAGACGGGCGACGCGGGTGACGTCGACGGCGAGCGGCCCGTCCACCCATCCCTGCAGCCCGCCGGTGTCGGAGAGTTGCAGGTCATGGCAGCAGGGGAGGACCGCGACCCTGGCCCCGGCGCCGACCGCCTTTTCAAGGATCAGGTCGGTGAGTCCGCCGCAGGCGTGCGCCGAGACGACCAGGTCTTTCGCCGTGAGGGAAATCCGCTCGATGCGCTCTTCCGCGAAACGGACCTGACCGCCAAGCCTGGGCCACTCCGCCCGCAAAGCCGCCGCGAGGTTTTCGGCACTGTCCGGAAGGCGCAGATCGACCGCCAGCGCCTCCGCTGAATGGCTGTCCAGAAGAAGCAGGATCTGGGCGAGAAGCCCATGGCCGCAGGCCAGATCGACGACGCGTCCGCCGCGAAACCGGCGCCGCACCCGGCGGGCCGTCTCCCACGCCTCATAGAGCTCCTTGCGCGGCAGGCAGCCGGCCCGGCAGACCGACCGGGCGATGCGGTCGAAAAGGGTCTCCGCGCCGAAAAGGTTCAGGTGGCGTTCGTTCAGGCGATTGCGGGATGATCTGTTCATGGCTGCGTTTCGACTCCTGAGGGTCATATCCCGGATTACACTGCCGCTCGAGGCGCTCGGCCAGCTTATTCTTGAACTGCTCCCGAATCCCGCCATCCAGCTTCTTCCACTTCTTCAGGGCGGATTCCTTGAATTCGAGGCTAAAGCTCATCGAGGGAGACCTTGACGGTCGGTTCGTCCTTCCGCTCCTCGACGATGCGGGAGAGTTCGTAGTCCTCGAGCTTTTCCATGAGGGCCTCGAAGGCCTCGGCCGGAACCAGGTAGGCGCTGGGCTTGTTGTGGTTCAGGATCGCCACGGGAGTCCCCTCCGCTTCATGGATGATCCGGGAGGGGT
>DATBML010000098.1:0-3417 GCA_036554885.1 Desulfuromonadales bacterium | reverse complement strand
TGGAGAGGTTGATGCCACGCTTGCTGAACGGCTCGAGCATGCGGTAGAGGATCCCGGGTTCATCCTTGGTGCTGAACATGACCGAGGTCTTGTCGCGGCCGCTACGGTCGGGGGTTTTTGTGCCGATGACCAGGAAGCGGGTAAAATTGTTGGGATTGTCCTCGATCTTCGGCTTGAGTACCTGCAGTCCGTAGAGCGTCGCAGCCATCTCGCTGGCCACCGCCGCTGCCGTCTCGTCCTCGGCCGCCATTTGCGCCGCCAGGGCGGTACTGGCTACGTCAACCAATGGAACGTCCGGCAGGTTTTCCTCAAGCCATTTGCGGCATTGGGCGAGCGCCTGGGGATGGGAGACGACCTTGCGGACGTCCTCGATGCGGCCGGAGCGGGAGAGCAGATCGTGCGAGATTCCCAGAAGGATCTCGGCGTTGATTTTCAGGTCCGACTCCATGAACATGTCGAGGGTGTGCGAGACAACCCCCTCGTTGGAATTCTCCACCGGCACGACGCCGTAGTGGGCGCGCCCCCGCAACACCTCGTCGAAGACGGCCGGAATGCTTTTCTGGGGCACCAGTTGGGCGGAAAACCCGAACTGCTGCATGGCCGCCACATGGGTAAAGGTTGCCTGCGGCCCGAGAAACGCCACCTTCATCGGCTGTTCGAGGGAAAGCGAGGCGGAGATGATCTCGCGAAAAACCCGCCGGATAGCCTCCCTCGGAAAGGGCCCGGTACTGGACGCGGTCAGCCGCTCGTAGATCGCCTGCTCACGGCTCGGGACGTAAAATTCCTTCTGCTCACCGGCCTTGGCACGCCCGACCTCGATGACCACGCCGGCCCGCCGGTTGAGGAGTTCCAGAATCTGATCGTCGATGGAATCGATCTGCCGCCGCAGCTCGCTGAGATTTTTCCGGGTCACGCCGTCACCCCCTTGAATTAAGCCATGGAGCTGGAAATCTAGCGTATCGGTACGCAAAAATCAACGCAAAAGCCTGGCGCTTCCCCGCCGCTCCCGGCGCCTTGCTCGCCGCCGCCGTTTCTCCCTTGACCGCCCACCGATTGCCCGGATAAACTGCTGCCCATTCAATTCTGACAAATCAAGGAGCGCACAATGACCATATCCATCAAGGTGCAAGGCTGCATCGAGCGTTCTTCCTGGATCCGCAAGATGTTCGAGGAGGGGGCCATGCTGCGCCAGATTCACGGTGAGGAGAATGTCTTCGATTTCACTCTCGGCAACCCTTCGGTGGAGCCGCCTGAGGCGTTCCGCCGGGAGTTGCTGGAGTTGGCGCAGCACCCGCTGCCGGGGATGCACCGTTACATGAACAACGCCGGCTATGAGGAAACCCGCTCGGCGGTGGCGGAGTTGCTCTCGGAGAAGTCACCACTGCCGCTGGAAGCGCGGCATGTGATCATGACCTGCGGCGCCGGCGGCGCCCTCAACGTGGTTTTGAAGACCATTCTCAATCCGGGCGAAGAGGTCATCATCCTTGCCCCTTATTTCGTCGAGTACAAGTTCTACGTCGACAATCACGGCGGCGTGACCCGGGAGGTCTGGACCGACCGTGAAACCTTCCAGCTCGATCTCAGCGCCATCGAAGCGGCGATCGGCCCCAACACCCGCGCCATCATCGTCAATTCTCCCAACAACCCGACCGGAGTCATTTACCCGCAGGCGAGCCTGGCAGAACTGGGAAAGATGCTCGCGCGCAAGGAGCGGGAACTGAACCGGCAGATCTACGTCATCTCCGACGAGCCGTACGCCCGCCTCGCCTACGACGGCGCCGAGGTTCCCGGCATTTTCGGCTGCGTGCGCAACTCGGTGATCGTCACCTCCCACTCCAAGGATCTCGCCCTGCCCGGCGAGCGCATCGGCTACCTGGCCGTCAATCCTGAGCTGCACGATGCCGGGCGATTCATCGAGGGTGCGGTCTTCTGCAACCGGGTCCTCGGCTTCGTCAACGCCCCCGCCCTCATGCAGCGCCTGGTGACCAAACTGCAGCGGGTGAGCGTCGACATCGAGGAATACCGGGCCAAACGCGACCGCCTCTACGATCACCTCACCGGCCTCGGCTTCCGCATGGTCAAACCCGGCGGCGGCTTCTACCTCTTTCCCCGCTCGCCGCTGGAGGACGACGTCGCCTTCGTCCGACTGGCGCAGAAACACAACATCCTTCTCGTACCAGGAGCCGGTTTCGGCGCTCCGGGCCATTTCCGCATCGCCTACTGCATCGACGCCGCCATCATCGAGCGCAGCCTTCCAGCCTGGGAAAAGGTGGCAAAAGAGGCGGGGCTTTGATTAAAAACTTTCTCACCCCCGCCGAAACGGTTCACGCCATCGTCGAAAGCGGCAAACGGGTCACAACGCAGCCCCTGTCCCGCACCGTCGTGCTGAGCCTGCTGGCCGGCTTCTATATCGCCTTCGGCTCGCAACTGGCGACGGTGGTGACACAGGATGCCGCCGCCTTCGTCGGCACCGGCATCGCCAGGCTGCTCGGCGGCAGCGTCTTCTCCCTCGGTCTGATGCTGGTGGTAGTCTGCGGCGCCGAGCTCTTCACCGGCAACAGCCTGCTGGCCAAGGCCGCCCTGCATGGCGAAATCACCTGGGCGAAGCTGGCGGAGAACTGGGCGGTGGTCATCGCCGGCAATCTGGCCGGCTCCGTCTTCTTCGCCTGGCTCATGTTCCGCTCCAATCTCTGGCAGGCAGGGGAGTTGGCCGAATACTCCATCCGCATCGCCGTCACCAAGAGCAGCCACTCCTTCGACGTCGCACTGATCCGCGGCATCCTCTGCAACTGGCTGGTCTGCCTGGCGGTTTTCATGGCGACCGCGGCCCGGGACATCACCGGCAAGCTGCTCGCCTGCTACGCGCCGATCATGGCCTTCGTCGCCAGCGGCTTCGAGCACTCGGTAGCCAACATGTACTTCATCCCCACCGGCCTCTTCCTCGCCGGCGAACTCCATCGCATGGAGCCAGGTCTGGGCTGGGGAAATTTCCTGTTGGTCAACCTGCTGCCGGTCACCCTCGGCAACATCCTCGGCGGCGTCGTCTTCGTCGCCTTTGCATATTGGTTCGTCCACCTCAAGGGAACTCGCGCCCCCGGCTCCTGAGCCGCACCTGAGCAGAAAATCATGGCCTGTTAGCGACCTTGCAGGTGCAGGTCGACACCTCACTCCGCCGGGCGGAAATCCTTCAAACGCAGCTGAACCGAAACCTTCCCGCGCCATTCGTTGAGTACAGGGGTAAATAGCAGGTCCAACTCCCCGACCAGGTCCTGTTGTCGCTCGGCCATGCCGAAAGCGATGCAGGGAAGGCTGTAGCCCCCCTGACGGAGAGTGAAACGCAGATGTTTGCCGCCCAGCGTCTGGACCTGCTGCGCCCGGCCCCCACAAGCCAGAAAGGAAGGTTCAGGGTTGCCCATC
>DATBML010000051.1:0-3453 GCA_036554885.1 Desulfuromonadales bacterium | reverse complement strand
CAGCGGGATGAATGCGCCGCTGACCGTGCAGCTCGGCCCCGGCCTGCTCGCCGGGATGTTCGACGGGCTGCAGCGCCCCCTCGAGCGGCTGCAGGAGTTGTGCGGCCCCTTCCTCGGCTGCGGCAGCGTGCTCTTTCCCCTGGACCTTGAGCGGAAGTGGCGGTTTTTCCCGGCGAAGCGGGAGGGCGATGAAGTCGGCGTCGGCGATTTTCTCGGGCATGTGGAGGAGGACGCTTTCCGCCACCCGATCATGGCGCAGCATGTCGGGCGGATTGCCCGGCTGCTGGACGGCGAGTTCACCCTGGCCGAACCGCTCGGCTCTCTGGCCGACGGCCGGGAGATCGCCGCGGTCGTGCCCTGGCCGGTGCGGCGCGAGCGACCCTATCGGCGGAAGCTTTCGCCCTCCCTGCCGCTGGTGACCGGGCAGCGGGTCATCGACTTTCTCTTCCCCCTGGCCCTGGGGGGGACCGCCATCTTCCCCGGCGGCTTCGGCACCGGCAAGACGATCCTGGAGCAGGCCATCGCCAAGTTCGCCGCCGTGGATATCGTGGTCTACGTGGGATGCGGCGAGCGGGGCAATGAAATGGCGGAGGTGCTCGAAGAGTTCGCCACCCTGAGCGACCCCTGGAGCGGCCAGCCGCTCATGCGCCGGACCATAGTCGTGGTCAACACCTCCAACATGCCGGTGGCGGCGCGCGAGGCCTCCATCTATACCGCGGTGAGCATGGCCGAGTACTACCGGGACATGGGCTGCAACGTGCTGCTGCTGGCGGACAGCATCTCCCGCTGGGCGGAAGCTCTGCGGGAGATCTCCTCCTCGCTGGAGGAGATGCCGGGGGAAGAGGGATACCCCACCTATCTCACGTCGCGGCTGGCGGCCTTTTTCGAGCGGGCCGGGGTGGTGGAGACCCTGAGCGGCAGAATCGGCTCGCTTTCCATGCTCCTCTCCGTTTCCCCGCCCGGCGGCGACTTCACCGAGCCGGTCACCCAGGGGTGCCTGCGCACGGCCGGGGCGTTTTTCATGCTCGACACCACCCTCGCCCATCGCCGCCATTTCCCCGCCGTCAACTGGTTCCAGAGCTATTCCCTCTATGAGCCGACGATGATTGCCCATTTCAGCGACCAGGTGTCCCCACTCTGGGGCGAGTTGCACCGGCGCTGCCGCGGGCTGCTGCAGCGGGAAGAGAGCCTGCGGGAGGTGGCCGAGATCGTCGGGGTCGAGGGGCTCCAGGATGCCGACCGCCTGCTGATGCACGTAACCGAGCGGATCAGGATGGAGTTCCTCGTCCAGAATGCCTACACCGAGGATGCCTTTTCTCCCCCGGAAGCGACCATGGCGCGGATCTCCGAACTTCTGGCGTTTTTTGACCGGGCGGAAGCGGGGCTGAAGGAAGGTGCGTATCTGGACGAGCTGCTGAAAAATGAAAGTCCCTGAGCAGAAGGATTGGTCATGAGGCTGTCCGAACATATCTACCGAACCGTCTTCTCCATCCGCGGGCCGCTGCTGTTCGCCGAGCGCGTGTTCGCCGCCCGGATCGGCGAGGTGGTGCGCATCGTCTACCCGGGGGGCGAAGCGGCGGAAGGGGAGATCCTCAAGATCGACGGGGAGTCGGTGCTGATCCAGGTTTTCGGCGAGACCCGCGGCCTCGACCTGGCAGCGACGCTGATTTTCACCGATGCGGTGAAAAAGGCCCCCCTCTCGGGGGATGTACTGGGACGGGTGTTCAACGGCTCCTTCCAGCCGATCGATGGTTCGCCCATGTTCATTCCCGAGGAGTGGGCGCCGATCACCGGGGCTCCCATCAACCCGACGGCGCGGGCCCGCCCCGAGGAATTCATCGAGACCGGCTTCGCCGCCATCGACGGGCTCAATACCCTGGTCAAGGGGCAGAAGCTGCCGGTCTTCTCCAGCGCCGGCCTGCCGGCCAAGGAGATGGCGGCGGCCATCGTGCGCAACTCGCGCCTGGCCGGCGGCGGGGCGTTCGTGGTGGTGTTCGTCGCCCTCGGGCTGCCCCACCATGAGTACGCCTTTTACATGGATGTCCTCGCCGGCATGCAGAACGATTTCGTCGCCTTCATCAACCGGGCCGGCGAGCCGGTGATGGAGCGGCTGCTGGCGCCGCGTTTCAGCCTGGCCGTGGCGGAGTACCTTGCCTTTGCCCGCCAGATGGATGTCCTGGTGGTGATCACCGACATGACCAACTATTGCGATGCCCTGCGCGAAGTCTCCACGGCGCGGGAGGAACTCCCCGGCCGGCGCGGTTATCCCGGTTACCTCTATTCCGATCTGGCTTCCCTCTACGAGCGGGCCGGGCGGATCAAGGGAATGCCGGGTTCGGTCACCCTGCTGCCGGTATTGACCATGCCGGAAGACGACATCACCCACCCGATTCCGGACCTGACGGGCTATATCACCGAAGGGCAGATCGTCCTCTCCCGGGAACTGCATCAGAAGGGAGTCTTCCCGCCGGTGGACGTCCTCCCCAGCCTCTCCCGGCTCATGCAGCGGGGGATCGGCGCCGGCCGGACGCGGGAGGACCACCGCTTCCTGGCCAATCTCCTCTACAAGCACTATGCGAAGGGGCGCGATCTGCGCCGCCTGGAGGCGATCGTCGGGCGGGAGGGAATGCTCGCCGGCGACCGGGTGATGCTCGACTTCGCCGACGCCTTCGAGCGGGAACTGGTCCATCAGGGAACCGGCCGACGGGATATCAACACCAGCCTCGATACGGGAATCGCCCTCCTGAAGCGCTTTTCCCTGGAGACGGCATGATTCACCCGACCCGCACCAACCTTCTGCTGCTCAAGGAAAAGGCCCGGTCGGTGGTCGGCAGCGTCGGCATCCTCAAGGCGCGGCGGCTGGCCCTGATCCGGGAGTTCCTCGCCACCTCCGCCCCGTTCCAGCGTTCGCGGGAGGAAATCAGGACGGCCTATGCCCGGGCGATCGCCGAAATGCATCTTTCCCTCGGTCTCGAGGGAGAGGAATTCGTCGAATCTCTGGCGGGGGTGACCGGAAGAGATCTGGGGGTGGAGATCCGGGAGCAGAGCATCATGGGGCTTCGCTACCGGGAAGTCACGGTGGATGCTGATCCGGTCAGGTCCCCCGAGGAGCGTGGCTACGATTACCGTCTGACCACCCCGCACGTGGAGGAGTCGCTTTACTCCTTCGAAACCGTCGTCGAGGAGATGCTGGAGATCGCTGCCTTCGAGAGCAAGCTGAAGCGGCTGGGTGACGAGATCATCCGGGTGACCAGGCGGATCAGGGTGCTGGAGGAGCGAATACTCCCCGGGCTGCAGCGCAGCATCAAGGAAATCGGCCACTACCTCGGCGAGCGGGAACGGGAGTCGCACTACCGGCTGAAGCGGTTCAAGGAGCTGCTGGCGGGCAGATGCGCCGGCGAAGCAGGAAATTGGAAGGGCGTGGCCGTTGTTGCCGGTCCGCGCTTTTTGGCC
>DATBML010000043.1:0-3748 GCA_036554885.1 Desulfuromonadales bacterium | reverse complement strand
GTAATGACGAAATCGGCCTCGGCCGGCATCGGCAGCTCACCGGGTCGGCAGACCAGCGGCAGGCGGTGGCCGCCCAGCAGGCCGGCAAAGGCGAGTTCAGGCATTCCTTCCGGCAACGGCATGACGGCCGCCACGGTCAGGCTTGGCGGCCCGCCGACGAAGATATTCACCCGCAGCGGCACGCCCCGCTCGATCGCTTCGGCGTGATGGACGCCGAGGCCGCGGTGGATCTGGTAATGCAGGCCGATCTCCTCGTTCGGACGGTACCGGCCACCGGAGAGCTGCACCCGGTACATTCCCAGATTGGATTGGCGCCAGCCCGGCCGTGCCGGGCTCTCCGAATAAACCTGCGGCAGGGTGATGAAGGCACCGCCGTCCAGCGGCCAGGATTTGAGCTGCGGCAACCGGTCGATGGCGGTGGTATGGGCGAGGATCGGGCCGCTCCCCACCTTTTTCGGGAGCAGGGTAAGGGCGGCCAGAGGTGTTTTCAGGTAGGCGAGGGGATGTCGAAGCAGATCGGCGGGATCCGTTTTCAGCTGGACCAGGCGACCGATGGACTCGAGGGTATCGCGGAAGAGGTAGCGGGCCCGCTCCAGCGTGCCGAAAAGGTTGCCGAGCATCGGGAAAGAGCAGCCCCTGACCCGGGTAAAAAGCAGCGCCGGTCCACCGGCCTGGTAAACCCGGCGCTGGATGGCTCCGGCCTCCAGGTCGGGATCGATTTCCTGATCGAGGCGGATCAATTGTCCGGTTCGTTCCAGGTCCCGAACGCAATCGGGCAGGTTGCGATAACCCATTGGATTCCCCTGAGCTTTCATGTATCTTCAGGATCAGCATCTTACCTGAGCGGGCGTTGGAATACAACGCTCGATTCACGCATTTGCCTACTGCGATCCGGCGATGAGGTCGCCTGGCAGGTAACGCTGCCAAGGTTTGTTTTGCTCCTCTGTAGGGAAGTCGGCGGGTTTGGCTGCCCACTGGACTGATGTTTTTCTAATTCACTACAAAGACACAATTGAAAAAATCAACAAACACTGTTATAAACCTGACTATCCCAGTGGGTAACCATTTGGCGCGAACCTGACATGAAGTCAACTTCGTCATCCTGCAGCGAAATAAATCGAGACAGGCTCCGCGAGTGACAAGAGTTGGCTTGGCCAATCGTCCAGTAACCCGGAAGGAATTGCGGAGGATTTATTCATGACACCCGCCATCTGCCAGGAAATCATCGAGGCACTGGAAGCGGCCGGCACGGTAGAAGAAATCCACGAGATCTGTTCACGCGTCTGCGCGTATTACGGTTTCGAGCATTTCGCCTATGTGGCCAGAATCCCGGTTTCTCTGGCCAAACCCTACATGTGCTATGTAAGCGGTTTTCCAGAGGAATGGCGCGACCGCTACCTGGGTCTCGGCTACATGCAGATCGATCCGGTCGTCCATCACTGTCTCAAGCATGTCACACCTCTCCCCTGGGACACACTCATGCCTCCGGAAAAAGGAGATAAGCCGGTCTGGCAATTCATGGGCGAGGCCCGCGAATTCGGTTTGAAGAGCGGCGTCAGTCTGCCGATGCACGGCGGTTTCGGCGAAACGGCCCTGCTTTCGCTGACCTCCAATGAAAGTCCGGAAAAGTCACAGAGCCGAATCCGGGCGGCTCTTCCCTACGTTTATCTGATATCTGCCTACCTGCACGAAGCGATGCGTCGCGTCATCGCCAGCGAACAGATCGACCTGAACAAGGCCGAGCTGACCGAGCGCGAAAAGGAGTGTCTGCTTTGGGCGGCTGAAGGGAAAACTTCCTGGGAGACTGCCCAGATACTCCATGTCTCGGAGCGAACCGTCATCTTCCATCTGCAGAACGCCGCCAAGAAACTCAACGTGGTCAATCGACAGCATGCCATCGCCCGGGCCGTCGTCATGGGCCTGATCACCCCGCAATTCGGCTGAACTTTGTTCGCTTGTTAAATTAAACTCCATTCCGCCCAACGGGAACGATCAATCTTCGTCTCCCTTTTCCCCTCTCTTCTGAACAAGGCTCACCCACCACTCGATTGTCCTGCTTTTTCAAGTTCCGATTGAGGAAAAAGATGCAGTGATAACCACTATCTATGATTTCATATTCTAATAAATTCAGTCTGCAATTGATGATGGCTTAATGATTTAAGGTACGAAAACCTGTAAGTTCTGACAGCTTAAATAAAACAAGGCCCATGTTTTAATTCCTCCGAGCCCTGACCTAGGAGGATAAAAACATGCAAAGCGTTGTGGCGTTCAAGTCGAACGATGTACAGGTTGACAAACAAATGGTCCGCAGGATGTACCGGTTCCGGCACAAGGTGTTCCATGATCGTCTCGGCTGGGAAGTGGAGAGCCGAAACGGACTCGAAATTGATCATTTTGACGAACTTGAGCCGGTCTACATGGTCAGTCAAAACGACCACCAGGAAATCATGGGTAGCTGGCGACTGCTTCCGACCATGGGTCCCTACATGCTCAAGGACACCTTTCCGCAACTTCTCTGCGGCGAGCCCGCTCCCCAGGATCCCGGCATCTGGGAAGTGAGCCGCTTCGCCACCGTAACCTCCGGACGCCATCGGCGTGTCCAGGCCAACCTCGGCCAAGTCACTTTCGATATGATCCGGAGCCTTCTCCCCTTCGCCGAAAAACACGACATTCGCCATTACGTCTTCGTCACCAGCGTGGCGCTGGAGCGACTCGTGACCCGCATCGGCCTGCCTCTGCGACGCTTCGGTGACGGACAGGCACAGAGGGTGGGAAAGGTTCTTTCCGTCGCCTGCTGGCTTGACGTAAACGAGCAGTTTCGGCAGGCGGTCGGCCGCGGCGAGGTCGAACTTACAGCAGGGGAGGAGGCGGCATGACCCTGCTGCTGGTCGAATACGAAATGCGCGCGTCACCCTTTCTCGACGAGCTTTGTCGGGGCAGGGCGCACCGACTCCTGTCCTGCCGAACAATCCGCGAGGCGGCTGACATCTGTATTCAGCTTGGCGGGAGAATCGACTGGATTGTCATCAACGGGATGCCGGTGGATGAAAGTCGTGACCTTGTCGGGATTCTGCTGGCGGCGGGGTGCCAGGCGCCGGTCGTCTACCTCAATGCCGGCGAGTCCGCGACGATCGGGAAGGAGTTGCCCGGCCAGGTGGTCAGCCGGAAGCGGATGACCCGTCTGGATATCCATCGACTGTTGACACAGCCGGGGGGAGCCTTTGGGCGTGAAGAAATTATTTTCGAGTATCATGGACCACATCGGGTCAAGGTGCAGGCGCCCATGTGAGAAAACGGCGGGACCTGTAACATCTGACAGTTACGGCGGCTACGACAGATGGTGTTAAATGTCGATCAGATTGACGGCGATTCCCCATGCTTCCAGCAAGGAGATGCCGAAACAAGCAGGCGATTTTTCAGGGCACGTCATAACCCATTGCACGGATGGCGCTCAGAACTCGTTGCACCTGTCAACAGGGGGCGGAGAGCGGTTGTCCGCATAAAAAACGGGGCGCGCGGCCGGCGGGGAGGGGGCGCAGGCCGCCGGCGCCATTCGTGCAATGGGTTATGACGTGCCCGCAATAAAACGGCCAGACTCCCGAAAGAGTCTGGCCGTTGTTTTTTCAGCGACTTCGCCAGGCGCTCCAAAGCGGGAAGCCTGAGGTTTCCCGCAACAGCAGGACATTGCCCGTTTTCTTCACCTCGGCGGCAATCAGTGCCGGCATTCCCTCAAAAATCACCTGCGAGC
>DATBML010000486.1:0-4471 GCA_036554885.1 Desulfuromonadales bacterium | reverse complement strand
AGCCGAAGATCGACGTGCGCGCGGCCAAGATGGTCGGCGCTGAGGCGCTGATGCGCTGGCAGCGCGGCAACGTGCTGGTGCCGCCGGGCGACTTCATTCCGTTGGCCGAGGAAACCGGCCTGATCGTCCCCGTGGGGGAGTGGATTCTCAGGGCCACCTGCGCTCAGGCCAGAGCCTGGCGGCGGGCAGGACTGCCCGCCTTGCGGGTCGCCGTCAACATCTCGCCGCGGCAGTTCCGCTATCCCCAACTGGCGGACCGCATCCGGAGGATTCTGGTCGAAACGGAAATGGAACCCGGCCTGCTGGAGCTTGAGATCACCGAGAGCATGATCATGCACGACGTCGACGCGGCCATCCGGACCATGAACGAGTTGACCGCCCTCGGCATCCAACTGGCCATCGACGATTTCGGCAGCGGTTACTCCTCTCTCCATTACCTCGGACGGTTCCCGATCCGCAGGCTGAAGATCGATCGGGATTTCGTCCGCGACATAACCACCAGCGCCGGCGACGCGGCGATTGCCAGCGCCGTCATCGCCCTGGCCCGGACGATGACTCTCGAGGTGGTGGCCGAAGGCATCGAAACCAGGGAGCAGCTCGCCTTCCTGAAAGAAAAGGAGTGCCAGATCGGACAGGGGTACCTCTTCAGCCGCCCCTTGCCGGCGGACGATCTGAGCGGCATCCTTCGGGCGGGGAAGGTGCCGCTCGACTGATATGAAACTCTTTAGCGGAACGGAGAGGGGAAAACTGCAGGGAAAAGAATGCAACGGCGGGGCGAACCATGTACAATGTGGCCGGCCCCAGAGCGTTAAATCAACCGGGGTCAGGAGACATCCGTGGATATGAAACGACTCGGCAAAATCATGTTCAGGGGGTTGGTGGCGATGCTGCCGGCCGTATTGACCCTCTATATCCTCTTCTGGCTGGTCCGCTCGGCGGAAACCGTGCTCGGCGGCATCCTCGAGGTGCTGCTGCCGGAGGGCTGGTACCTGCCCGGCATGGGGCTGCTGACCGGGCTGGTGGTGGTCTTTCTCTTCGGTCTGGCGCTCAACGCCTTTCTGGTAAGGCGGCTGCTCGATCTGAGCGAAACGCTCATGAATCATATTCCGCTGGTCAAGACCCTGTACGGCTCGCTCAAGGACTTCGTCGGCTTCTTTGCCACCAAGCGGGAGACGCAGTTCAATCAGGTGGTGACGGTTGATCTGGATTTCGGCGGAACACCGATGCGCATGATCGGCTTCGTCACCCGCAGCGACTTCAGCGGCCTGCCGGAAGGGATCGGCGTCGAGGGAGAAATCGCCGTTTACCTTCCCCTGAGCTATCAGATCGGCGGCTACACGGTGATCGTTCCGCGCACCGCGGTCAAGCCGGTGAGCATGTCCACCCACCGCGCCATGGGTTTTGTCGTTACCGGCGGCATGTCAACCGACAAGGGACACCATCGCGCGGCGCACCCCGAGCCAACGGTCCCCCTGCCCGCCGAGGGCGAACGCCCGGCCGTGGGCTGACCGGCGCTGCAGGCAGCGGAACACCACAGAAGAGCCGGAGAAGGAGCTCACGCACCTCTGCCGCATGCATGGAAATCGAACGCCCGGTCGAAAAAGACCCGGGCGTTTTTTCTGGCTACGCAGAAGCTGCCCGGCAGGGGATCGATGACTGCCGGCTCACTCTCAACCCCGTGACAGCAGCACGAAAAACAGCAGGCCCATGAAGGCCAGGGTGAGGAAAAGCCTGACTGTGACCCGTGTCAGGCGGACCATGACCCAGGTCAGCACGAAAGCCAGGAACCAGCAGGGCAATAACCGCGAAGCGCCGGTGACGCCCGGGACCGCCACCACCCAGATGAAATAGATGAGGAAAAAGTTGGTCAGGAACAGCAGGGCGTTGGTGCCCCAGTTCAGGATGCGCTGGTCCTGGGCATTCGGGTTTCTGGATGTTTTTTTCATGGTCATATCATTCCCTGATGTTGAGAGGGAATTTTTCCCTCGAGGCAAGATTGATCATGCCAGCCGCCGGTCCTCCCGCAGCAGCACGGCAAACTCCGCCGCCGGCACCGGCCGGCTGAAATAGTACCCCTGCAGGCTGTCGCAGCCGCAGTCGCGGAGGAAGTCGAGCTGCTCTTTCGTCTCCACCCCCTCGGCGACGGAACGCAGGCCGAGACTGTGCGCGATGGCGACGATACTGGTGGCAACCGACGCGGCGCTCGGATCGCTGGCCGCGTCGCTGATGAATGAGCGGTCGATCTTCAGACAGTCGACGGAAAAACGCCGCAGATAGTTGAGGGAAGAATAGCCGGTGCCGAAGTCGTCCAGCGCCAGTCTCACGCCCAACGCCTTGAGCTGCTGCATGGCAGCGGCGGCGGCCTGCGGATCGCGCATGATCATGCTCTCGGTCAGCTCCAGTTCCAGCATGCGGGGAGCGATCCCGCTTTCCCGGAGAATGCGGTGCACGGTTTCGGCCAGATCGGACTTGCGAAACTGCCGGGCCGACAGATTAACCGCGACCGGGACCGCATCGAGTCCCAGCCGCTGCCAGGTCCTGACCTGGGCGCAGGCGGTGGCCAGCACCCATTCGCCGATAGGGAGGATGAGACCGGTCTCCTCGGCGAGGGGGATAAACATCCCCGGCGCGACCAGGCCGCGTTGCGGGTGCTGCCAGCGCAGCAGGGCCTCGGCGCCCGTAATCCGGCCCGTCGCCAGATCGACCTTCGGCTGGTAGTGCAGCAGCAGCTCGGCCCGCTCCAGGGCGCGGCGCAGGTCGGCCTCCATCTCCAGAGTTTCATGCACCCGCTGGTCCATCTTCGGGGCATAGAAACGAAAGGTGTCCCCATCCTCCTTGGCCCGGTACATGGCGACGTCGGCATTACGCAGCAGAGTCTCGCCGTCGGCGCCGTCCCGGGGATAGAGGCTGACGCCGATACTGGCACTCACCGAAATCTCGCGGCCGCTGACCGAATAGGGCCGGGTCAGATTTTCAAGAATTTTTTTCGCCACCAGCCCGACATCGTCCCCTTCGGCCACCTCGGCCAGCAGGATGACAAACTCGTCCCCTCCCATGCGCGCCACGGTGTCCGCTTCGCGCACGGTCTGCTCCAGCCGCCGGGCCACGCTGCAAAGCAGTTCGTCGCCGATGCCATGACCGAGGCTGTCGTTGATGATCTTGAAGCGGTCGAGGTCGAGGAGCAATACCGCCACCAGCCGCCGGGAACGATTGGCGTAGTGGATGGACTGCTCCAGGCGGTCCTGCAGCAGAGTCCGGTTGGCCAGTCCGGTCAGTCCGTCGTGGGTGGCCTGGTGCCGGAGCCGGTCTTCGGCCTGCTTGCGCTCGGTGATGTCGCGGGCGAAGGAGAAGGAGAAGGTCTGCCCCTCATATTCGAAATAATTGACGGTGACCTCGACCGGGAAGATGGTACCGTCCTTGCGTCGGTGCAGGGTCTCAATGGTCCCGGCCCCCCTGTCCCGCATCTGCTTTCTGTGCTCCAGCCATATCTCCGGGACAAAGGTCGGGTCGATGTCGAAGACCCGCAGGGCACAAAGCTCCTGACGGGTATAGCCGAGGCTCGTGCAGGCCTGTTCGTTGACCTCCGTGATGTTTCCGTTTTCATCGATCCGGAAAATGCCGATGGCGGCGTGGTCAATGCAGAATTGCGACAGGCGCCAGCCGGTCTCGGCCTTTTTCCGCTCGCTGATGTCATGGACGATGGAAAAGAGCAGCGAGAGGCCGGACAGCTCGATCGGCCCGCTGAAAACCTCCACATCCCGGACCGATCCATCGGCCAGCCGGTGCCGGAAATGAAAGTGGTTCCGTTGCGAGCGGCGCGCCCGGTCCATTTCCGCCCGCAATTCAGCCGGGGACAGCGTGTTGAGGTCGCTGATTTTCTTGTGACAAAGTTGTTCCCGGGTCCAGCCGTAGTACGCCGCTGCCGCCGGATTGGCGTCGACAATCCAGCCGGTGTCCGGATCGATAAGCAGCATGACCGCATGGTTGTTTTCGAAGATGCTTCGATAGCGCGACTCACTTTCCCGCAGCGTCTCCCCGGCCCGGCGATGCTCGTCGCGCAGACGCCTCTGTTCCAGCGCCATCAGGACCGCCGGTCCCAGCCGCCGGAGATGATCCTTGAGAATATAGTCCCAGGCTCCGGCCTTCATGCAGGCCACGGCCGTCTCTTCGTTCATCGAACCGGTGACGAGGATGAAGGGGATCTCGGGGGCGTGCTCCAGCGCCAGCAGCAGGGCGGTCATGCCGTCGAACTCGGGGAGTTGATAATCCGACAGGATCACGTCGGGGCGAAACGACCCCAGAGCCGCCAGAAAATCGTCCCGGGTCTCGACCCGCCGAAACTCGGCCGAAGGCAGGACCTTGCGCACCTGCCGCTCGTTGAGCTCTGCATCCGTCGGCAGATCTTCGATGAGCAGAATCCGCATGGCATCGCTCATTTCGTTCCTCCTGACCATTCTCCCGGCATGATGCT
>DATBML010000463.1:0-4684 GCA_036554885.1 Desulfuromonadales bacterium | reverse complement strand
GCTTCCCCGCGCTGCGTCTGCTGCTGGTCGGCCTCACGGTGGACCTGGTCGAGCCGCCGATCGATTTCCTGCTGGGCGCCGAGAAAAATCTGCCGCGCCAGATGGGCGAACTGGAGATGCACCTCTGTCCCGCGGCCGTGGGTGATGACGGGGTAAACTTTCCCTTCCGGGTTGGTGCCCAGCGATTCGACCTTGGGGCTTTTGGCGATGAAGCCTTCCAGGCAGCGGTAGCCGCGGTTGATGGCGTACCCCTTGAGCAGCCGGTAAGGGTCGCGGAAGGGGCCGTCGAAGCGGATGCGCGAGTCGACCAGGCAGGGCAGGATGCGCAGCGGACGTCTGGAGAGCCCCTGGCTGTCGAAGAAATCGTAAAGGTGGCGGCAGTTTTCCAGCGATGGCGTGTCCTTGACCGGGACGATGACACGGTCGGCGGCGAACAGGGCGTTCTGGGTGAAGATGTCGAGGTCGGGGCGGGTGTCGATGATGACGATACCGCTCAGCGACGAGGCGGCGAGCTGGCGGGCGAGGGTGTCCGGGGAGCTGAGGCGGCCGCGCAGCTCGGCCAGACGGCGGGTGGAGGGAATGAACTGAACACCGTATTGTCCGGTTTCGGTCAGCGTTTCGGCCGGTATCCCCTGCATCAGGTCGAGCATGTCGCCGCGCGGCGCGCCACGGCCGATGCGAAACATGCGATCGACAGTGAAGTGGTTGTCGAAACTGAAGAGGGTGACCGGCAGGTCTTCGGCGAGGGCTTTGAGGTAGATGGCCAGATTGGTGGCCACGGTGGTCTTGCCGACGCCCCCTTTTTCACTGGAGATGGTTACCACGTACGGTCGGGACATGGTCGATCCTCGCTTCTGGCAGAGAAGCCATATATAGGGGATCGGAGAGCAAAAGTCAATGTTAAACCCCCAATATGTTGTAGGTTTCCACGGTGAATGAACGCTTGCCGATGCTGACCGTGTCGCGCCTGGCCGCCCTGCTCAAGGAGGTGGTTGAGGAGAATTTCGCCCAGGTGCTGGTCGAGGGGGAGGTCTCCAATTTCTCCGTCCCCGCTTCGGGACATTTCTACTTCTCGCTCAAGGACGAGAGCGCCCAGCTGCGGGCGGTGATGTTTCGCACCCAGGCCAGGCTGCTCCCCTTCCGTCCCGAGAACGGCATGCGGGTGATTCTCTCCGGCCGGGTCTCCCTCTACTCCCAGCGGGGCGAGGTGCAGCTCATTGCCGAGACCCTCGAGCCGCGCGGCGTCGGCAGCCTGCAGGTTGCCTTCGAACAGTTGAAGAGCAAGCTCGCCGGCGAGGGGCTGTTTGCCGAAGCGCGCAAACGTCCTCTGCCGATGTTTCCGCGAACGGTCGGAGTGGTGACCTCGGCAACCGGCGCCGCCATCCACGATATCGTCAACGTGCTGCGTCGCCGCGGCGCCGGCCTGAGAGTGGTGCTGCGGCCGGTGCGGGTGCAAGGCGAGGGGGCGGCAGCGGAAATTGCCGAAGCGATTGCCGACCACAACCGGCTAGCAGCAGCCGATGTTCTCATCGTCGGTCGCGGTGGTGGCTCGCTCGAGGACCTGTGGGCGTTCAACGAGGAAGCGGTGGCCCGCGCCATCCATGCCTCCGCCATTCCGGTCATTTCCGCGGTCGGCCACGAGGTCGACACCACCATTGCCGATTTCGTCGCCGATTTGCGGGCGCCGACCCCCAGCGCCGCCGCCGAACTGGTGGCGCGGAGTCGTCTGGAGCTGGAGGGGCATCTCGACCACCTGTCCCAGCGTCTGGCCGGGCAGATGCAGGGACGGCTCGCCCTGCTCGATGAGCGGGTGCAGGGGCTCACCCGGCGCCTGCGTTCTCCCCGCCAGCAACTGCTGCTGTGGCAGCAGCGGCATGCCGACCTGGTTCGTCGCCTGGACCGGTCCATGGCACGTCGGCAGCAGGAGACCGAAGTACGTCTGGGCACACTTGCCGGCCGTCTCGATCTCCTCTCGCCGCTGCGAACCCTGGAGAGAGGCTACGCCATTGCCCTCGCCGAAAAAACGGGGAAGGCGGTGCTGGATGCCGGCACTCTGGCCCGAGGCGACCGATTGCAGCTGCGTTTCGCCCGTGGCAGGGCCCGCGCTACCGTCGAGGAGTCTGGCGAATGAGATGGCTGGTGCTTCTTTTCCTCCTGCTTCCGGCCCAGGCGCTGGCCGGCGTTCTTACCCTCGAGCCGCCGGCTATCGACAACGGTGGCGTGGCGCTGCTGCGCTGGCATGGGGAGCCTCCCTCGGCCGCGGTTGCCCGCTTCAACGGCCGCTCCTACGATCTGCGGTCTACACCGCGGGGAATGCTGGCGCTGCTGGGGGTCGACCTCGAGCTGGCCCCGGGGAGTTATCCGGTCGAGGTGTCCGTGGTTGATTCGCGGGGTGAAACCGAAACCTTCCAACTCCGCCTCGAAGTCCGCCAGTCGGTCAGGCCGGTGGAGCGGCTCACCCTGCCGCCGGCCAGGGTGACGCCGAGCGACCCTGCGGTGCTGAAGCGCATTGAAGAGGAGCGGACGCTGCTTGCCTCTCTTTTTTCGCAGCAACAGACGCCGCCGCTCTGGGAGACCTTCGTCCAGCCGGTTGCCGATCCAGTCGGAAGCCCGTTCGGCCTGCGCCGCATCCTCAACGGCCAGCCGAAATCCCCGCATGCCGGGGTCGATTTCCGCAGTCCGGCCGGTACCCTCGTCCGTGCCGCCGCCCGCGGCAAGGTGGCTTTCGCCGGCGACCTCTTCTATACCGGGCAGACGGTGATTCTCGATCACGGCGACGGCCTTTTCTCCCTCTATGCCCACTTGCAGTCGATGGACTGTCGCCCGGGCGAACTGCTAGATGCGGGTTCGGTCCTGGGCCAGGTGGGAAGCACGGGGCGTTCGACCGGGCCGCATCTGCACTGGGGAGTAAAGCTGCGCGGCGACCGGGTCGATCCGCTGGCGCTGACCGGACTGCTGGGCGGGGAAAAGCGTTGACTCCCTTTCGGGCTGTTGCAATAATAAAATCCCTTCGGAGCAGAGAGAGACATGGCGGAGAAGAAAAAAAGCAAGGAATCGTTCGAGACGTCCCTGCACGCCTTGGAAGAGGTGGTGGAGCGGCTGGAGAGCGGCGATCTGACCCTGGAGGAGTCGCTCGAGTGCTTCGAACAGGGAGTAAAGAGTGCCGCCCGCTGCCGGAAACTGCTCAAGGATGTGGAGTTGAAGGTGGAGCTTCTGCTCAAGGACCGCGATGGCGGGCTGTCTCTGGAGGACTTCAATCAGCAGTAGCAAGCTCGCGCCTGGAGACCGCATGGATCTGAAGAATTACCTCAAGGAGTGTCTGGCCCGCGTCGACCGGGCGCTCGATGCCTACCTGCCGGCCGAAGACACCCTGCCGGTCACACTGCACAAGGCCATGCGCTATTCGGTCTTCGCCGGCGGCAAGCGCATCCGCCCGGTGCTGATGATCGCTGCCTGCGAGGCGGTGGGCGGGGATGCCGAGCGGGTTCTGCCCGCGGCCTGCGCCATGGAGATGATCCATACCTATTCCCTGATCCACGATGATCTGCCGGCCATGGACGACGATGATTTCCGACGCGGCCGGCCGACCAATCACCGCGTCTTCGGCGAGGCGGCGGCGATTCTGGCCGGTGACGCCCTGCTTACCGAAGCCTTCATCCTCCTCTCCGATGCGCAGGTCAATGCCCGGGTGCCGGCGGAGATCCGCTGCCGGGTCCTCCACACGATCGCCCGTTGCGCCGGCTCCCAAGGGATGGTGGGAGGGCAGGTAGTGGACATGGAATCGGAAGGAAAGGCTGTCGATTTACCGACCCTCCAGTATATTCACACCCGCAAGACCGGCGCCCTGATTCTGGCGGCGATTCAGACCGGCGCCCTGCTCGGGGGCGCCGACGAGGCATCCCTGGCTGCCCTGTCCCGTTACGGGGAAGCCGCCGGACTTGCCTTCCAGATCGCCGACGACATCCTCGATGTGGTCGGTGACCAGACTGTCATCGGCAAGGATGTGGGAAGCGACCAGGAGCGGGGAAAAGCTACCTACGTGGCGCTGCTCGGTCTCGAGGAGGCGCGGGTGCGGGCCCGCGAGCTGCGCGACCTGGGGGTGGCGGCCCTGGCGCCCCTGGGGGCGCCGGCCGAGCCGCTGCGGCGCATCGCTCACTACATCGTCGATCGCTCTTCCTGAGTGGGCAAAGGATTTTCAATCATGAGCGGTATACTCGAAAACCTCGATTCGCCCGCCGGCCTGAAGGAGCTCTCCCTAGCCGAACTGGAGAATCTGGCGGGGGAGATCCGCGAGACCATCATCGACACCGTGGCCGCCAACGGCGGCCATCTCGCCAGCTCGCTCGGGGTGGTGGAGCTGACCATTGCCCTGCACCGCGTCTTCGACTCCCCCACGGACAAAATCGTCTGGGATGTGGGCCATCAGGCTTATGCCCATAAACTGTTGACCGGCCGGCGTGAGCGCTTTTCCACCCTGCGTCAGCTGGGCGGGATCAGCGGTTTTCCCAAACGCGACGAGAGCCCGCACGACTGCTTCGATGTCGGCCACTCCAGTACTTCCATCTCTGCCGCCCTCGGCATGGCGGCCGCTCGCGATGTCCTCGGCGGCAGCGAAAAGGTTGTCGCCGTCATCGGCGACGGTTCCCTGACCGCCGGCCTCGCCTTTGAGGGGCTGAACCAGGCC
>DATBML010000310.1:0-5620 GCA_036554885.1 Desulfuromonadales bacterium | reverse complement strand
GCTCGCCCCGACCCTGCCGAAGGAGGCACTCCTCACCGTCTGCCTCTCCGGCCGGGGCGATAAGGACATACACACCGTCGCCGAGGCGATGGGAGTGGAACTGTAAACCAGGTTCAAAGTCCAAAGTCCCGGGTCCCTGGTCAAAGGCTTCTGCTTGCGACTTTGGACCTTGGACCCGGGACATTGGACCGTTTTCCGAAGGAAAACCATGAAGTTCACCGAGCTCGACCTGCCTGAGGAGGTTCTGAAGGGGATTTTCCAGGTGGGCTTCACCGACCTGACCCCCGTGCAGGAGGAGTCGATCCCGTACGCCCTTTCAGGCAAGGACGTCGCCGCCCAGGCCCAGACCGGCACCGGCAAGACCGCCGCCTTCCTGATCGCTCTCTTCACCCGCCTGCTGCGCAGCGGCAAGCCGACCGGCCGCAACCCGCGTGCTCTGGTCATGGCCCCGACCCGGGAGCTGGTAGTGCAGATCTGCGAGGACGCCAAGGGCCTGGGCGCCCTCTGCCCGCTCAGGGTGCAGCCGATCTTCGGCGGCCTCGATTACGAGAAGCAGCGCCAGGCCCTGCGCGAGGGGGTCGACATCATCGTCGCCACGCCGGGACGGCTCATCGATTACGCCAAGCAGCGGGTCTTCTCTTTCGAGCAGATCGAAGCGGTGGTGATCGACGAGGCCGACCGCATGTTCGACATGGGGTTCATCAAGGACCTGCGCTACATCCTGCGCAAACTGCCCCCCTTTGAGCATCGGCAAACCATGCTCTTCTCGGCCACTCTGTCGCCGCGGGTGATGGAGCTCGCCTACGAGTTCATGGACCTGGCCGAACGGGTGCGGATCGAGCCGGAGCAGGTGACCGCCGAGAAAGTGGAGCAGATTCTTTACCACGTCGGCCGCCGGGAGAAGTTCCCCCTGCTGCTCGGGCTGCTGAAAAAGGAGGAGGTCGCCGACCGGGTGCTGATTTTCGTCAACACCAAGAAGGAGGCCGAGTACCTCACCGAACGTCTGCAGGACAACGACCTCAAGGCCGCCGTCATCTCCGGCGACATCCCGCAGAACAAGCGGATGCGCCTGCTCAAGGAGTTCAAGGAGGGGCGGCTCACCTTCCTGGTCGCCACCGACGTCGCCTCCCGCGGTCTGCATATCGACGGGGTCTCGCACGTGATCAATTACGACCTGCCGCAGGATGCCGCCGACTACGTCCACCGCATCGGTCGCACCGCCCGGGCCGGGGCCTTCGGCAAGGCGATCAGCTTCGCCGACGAAGACCTGGTCTTCCACCTCCCCGAAATCGAAGAGTACATCGGTCGTAAAATCCCCAGCGCCTTCCCCGAGGAGGACGATTTCTTCCGCGACTACAAACGCAGCGCACCGCGCAAGAAGGCTCCCGTGCCGGAACGCAGGGCGCCCGAGGGGAAGCGGTCCCGCACGCGCCGGCCGCCGCGGCACAAGGGCGGGCCGAAATAGGAGTGAACGTTTTTCCGGAGAGGTGCGGAAGATTCCGAATGCCGACAATATCAGCCGTTCTGCTTCCCTTGGTCGGGCTGTTCCTCGTTGCCCGGGCGACGGCCGCATCAGCAGTCGATCCCCAGGAGAGCGTTTCCGATGCTCGGCAGTGAACTTCCCGGATTGACCGGCTGTCGCCGCTGCCCACGCCTGGTCGACTACATCACCTCCTTGCCACCACGCCGGGGCCTTGTCCGCAGCGACTACTGGAACGCCCCTGTGCCGGGCTTCGGCGACCCCGAGGCGCGGGTCGCCCTGATCGGCCTGGCCCCCGGCGCCCATGGCGCCAACCGCACCGGCCGCCCCTTCACCGGCGACGGCGCCGGTGATTTCATGTATCCGCTGTTGCACCGGGCGGGCTTCGCCAGCCAGGGCGAAGCGCTGGCGGCCGATGACGGCCTGCAGCTGCACGATCTCTACCTCAGCAATGCCGTCAAGTGTGTTCCTCCCGAGAACAAGCCGACGCCTGCCGAGTTCGCCTGTTGCCGCCCCTACCTTGTCGAAGAGCTGGCAAGCCTGCCGCGGCTGCGGGTGATTGTCGCCCTCGGACAGGGGGCTTACACCAGCACCCTGCGTCATTTTCAGACGGAAGGGAAGGTCGGGCGACTTACCGATCATCCCTTCGCCCATGGAGCCAGCTACCGTCTCGGCACCGGCGCTTGGCTGGTCGCCAGCTACCACACCAGCCGCTACAACATCCAGACCCGGCGTCTGACGGAGGCGATGTTCCTAGACCTGCTGGCGAAGGTGAAACGGCTGGCGGCGGGAGAAAACGGTTGAAAAGGGGGCGGCGTTCGACTAAACTGACGCAATTTTCGAGGGGCAAGAGGTAAGACCATGGGACGCATTGAAGCGGCGTTCGCCCGCCTGCGCCAGCAGGGGGAGACGGCCCTGATTCCATTTATCACCGCCGGCGACCCGGACCTCGGGCGGACCGAAGAGCTGATTCATGCGCTGGTCGAGGCCGGTGCCGACATCATCGAACTCGGATTTCCCTTTTCCGATCCGATGGCCGACGGGCCGGTCATCCAGGCGGCTTCTGAACGAGCACTGGCTGCCGGGGCAACATTGCCGGCCATCCTGGAGCTGGTCGCCAGGGTGCGCCTGCACACCAATATTCCCATCGTCCTGATGGGGTATTACAACCCGATTTTTCATTATGGCCCGACCCGCTTCGCCCGGGACGCCGCCGTCGCCGGCGTCGACGGCCTGTTGCTGGTCGATCTGCCACCGGAAGAAGCTGACGAAATCCACGGCGACCTGCGCGCAGCCGGTGTGCGGCTGATCACCCTGCTTGCCCCGACCACGCCGCCGGAGCGGATGGCCCGGTTGGCCGCTGCGGGTGAAGGTTTTATCTACTACGTCTCGATGACCGGCGTCACCGGGACAAGTCAGGTAGATGCCGGCGCCATCGAGGCGGCGGTGCGTTCGCTCGGGACGCTGAGCCCGGTGCCGGTGGCCGTCGGCTTCGGCATCTCTTCTGCTGCCGATGCCGCCGCCGTCGGCTCCTTCGCCGATGCGGTGGTGGTGGGCAGCGCCCTGGTGAAAGTGGTCGCCGCCTACGGTTCCTCACCCGAGTTGCCGGCCCAGGCCGGGGCGTTCATCCACACTCTCAAGCAGAGTCTGCGGCGCCGGGCGGCCTGACCGGCATCCCCGGCTGCAGCTTTGTGTCTTGCCCTCGCCTTGACGCCGGCAGGATGCGGCGGGAACTGACCAGCCCCGGCCGGGGTGCAGTTCCGATAAGGATTTTCACATCAAGCCCCGGTTCCGCGCAGAAATTTGTTGCGGGACTGAATGCCCGGGACGCCGGCAGCCACTTCACGGCGGGAAGATATCCCGCTGACGGCCGTTCCCGCGAGAAGACGAGGTAAACTTATGGCCTGGTTCAACAAAACGAAGGCGCCCATCGCGCCGGTCGAAACCAAGAAGGTGCAGATGCCCGAGGGGATCTGGACCAAGTGCAAGAACTGCAACGAGATCATCTACACCAAGGAGATCGAGCGCAACCTCAACGTTTGCCCCAAGTGCGACTATCATTTCCGCATCAGCGCCCGCGAGCGCATCGCCCTGGTTCTCGATGATGGCTCCTTCGTCGAGCGGGACGCTGCGATGCAGTCGGTCGACTTCCTCGATTTCAAGGACTCGAAGAAGTACAAGGAACGTATCAAGGCGGCGGTCAAGAAAAGCGGTGGCGATGCCGTGATCTGTGGGGA
This sequence comes from Desulfuromonadales bacterium, assembly GCA_036554885.1. Lineage (GTDB taxonomy): Bacteria > Desulfobacterota > Desulfuromonadia > Desulfuromonadales > DASPGW01 > DASPGW01. Next base: position 1,903 of record DATBML010000310.1, on the reverse strand, counting down.
CGGGACCATCGAGGGGTTGCCGGTAGCTGTCGCGGTCTTCGACTTCGGCTTCATGGGCGGCAGCATGGGGTCGGTTGTCGGTGAGAAGATCACCCGGGCGATCGAAAGGGGGCTCGCCGAACGCAAGCCGGTGATCGTTTTCTCTTCCTCCGGCGGCGCCCGCATGCAGGAGAGCATCCTGTCGCTGATGCAGATGGCCAAGACCAGCGCCGCCCTGGCCAAGCTCAAGGCCGCCGGTCTTCCCTTTATTTCCGTTCTCACCGACCCGACCACCGGCGGCGTCACCGCCAGTTTCGCCATGCTGGGGGACATCAACATGGCCGAGCCCCGGGCGCTCATCGGATTCGCCGGTCCGCGGGTGATCGAACAGACGATCCGGCAGAAACTGCCGGAAGGTTTTCAGCGCTCCGAATACCTGCTGGAGCACGGCATGGTCGACATGATCGTCCGCCGCCAGGAGATGAAGCTGCGACTTGCCCAGATTCTGAGCATTTTTACCAACGTCCAAGCCTGACCGCGTGGGCTACCGGGAGAGCCTCGATTATCTCTACGGCCTCCAGCGTTTCGGCATCAAGCTCGGGCTGGAGAACATCCGGACACTGCTGACCAGGCTCGGGCATCCCGAGCGGGATCTCGGTATTCTGCATATCGGCGGCAGCAACGGCAAGGGTTCCGTCGCCTCCACTCTGGCCGAGATCCTCGTTCAGGCGGGCTATCGGGTCGGCCTCTACACCTCGCCCCATCTGCACTCTTTCACCGAACGCATCCGGGTCAACGGAGCCGCAATCGCCGAAGACGAGGTGGCGCGACTCGTCGCCGAAATCCGTTCAGTAACGGAAGGCGTTCCCGCGACCTTTTTCGAGTTTACGACAGCCTTGGCACTGCTTCATTTCCATCGCCGGCTGGTGGATTTCGTCGTCCTGGAAGTCGGCATGGGGGGGCGTCTGGATGCCACCAACGCCGTGACTCCCCGTCTGAGTGTGATCACTCCAATCTGTCGCGACCACGCCGAGCACCTTGGCGGAACGCTGGCGGCGATTGCCGCGGAAAAGGGCGGGATCATCAAACCTGGGGTGCCGCTGGTCCTCGGCCGGCAGGAGCCCGAGGCGCTTGAGGTGCTGCTGGCGCGGGCGCAGCAGCTGGCGGCGCCCGTTCTGCTCTGCGGCCGGGATTTTGCGCCGCTGCCGGCATCCGGGGGATTCTCCTATCGCGGGCCGGGAATGGAGCTGGCGGAGCTGCAGCCTGGCCTGGCCGGCGTCCACCAGCATGACAACCTTTCGGTGGCGCTGGCCGCTGCCGGCCTGCTGCGTGGGCAGGGGGTGGACCTGCCGGAGGCGGCGCTGCGTCGCGGTGTGGCACAGGTTCGTTGGCCCGGGCGTCTTGAGTGGTGGGACGGGGGGCGGCAGGTGCTTCTCGACGGCGCTCATAATGAGGGCGGGGCGAAGGTGCTGGCGGCCTATCTCGCCACGCTGGGGGTGGACGGTATCCGCTGGGTGGTCGGTCTCAAGGGGGACAAGCGGCCGGACGATATTCTCGGGCCGCTGCTGCCGCTGGTCACCGCTCTCTATTGCACCGTGCCGGCGGCAGAGTCGGCGGTCCCCCCCGAGGAGCTGCGGAGGCGGGGCGAGGCTGCCGGCCTGGCCGGCAGCGTGCATGCGACGCCGGCGGCCGCAGTGGCTGCGGCGCTTGCCGACCGCCGCGGCGGCGAAATTGTATTGGTGGCGGGCTCCCTGTTTCTGGTGGCCGCCGCCCGTGAATATCTGCTGAACCAGGAGTCGGACCGGTCGTGAATTTTGTTGCCCCGCTTTGCCGGTGGATGCCGGCACTGGTTTTATTTGCGCTCCTGCTGCTGCCGCTGCACACGGCTCTGGCTCTCGATGCCGCACCCGGAGTGGCCGATGCT